>JAFOCD010000229.1 GCA_017381475.1 Bacteroidaceae bacterium | reverse complement strand
TACAATCATCCTTGATGGAACCGAAATAACCATGCAGGATCTGTATGACTTGGATATAAATGAGATTGAGAACATTACCGTGCTCAAGGATGCTTCGGCCACCGCGCTTTATGGTTCCAAGGCTGCAAACGGTGTCATCGTGATCACCCGCAAGCCAATCCAGGAGAGCACCTTGCGTGTGCAGTATAATTTTACAGGTAACTTCCAGCTCCCGGTACTCAGTGACTACAATGTCCTGTCGGCAGCCGAGAAACTCGAATATGAGCGTCTTGCAGGTCTTTATGATGCAAAAGGCGAGATAAATGCAACAACAGGCTTGCCGTTGCAGTACGAGTATGACGAGTTGTACAACCAACGCTATAAACTCATTGCAGCAGGGCAGAGCAGTGACTGGCTTTCACAGCCTGCACGTGCGGCTTTCTCGCACGACCACTCGCTGCGTGTGTATGGTGGTGCTTCGAACCTGCGCTATGAACTCACGGGCCGCTTTGGCGATACCCGAGGCGTGATGAAGGGCGACTACCGCAAGCGCACCGGTATCGGTTTCAAACTCGACTACTATGTGGGTAACTTCACAATATCGAACCGCACTACATATCAGGAGGTGGCGGTGAAGAACTCGCCCTACGGCTCTTTCTCGCAATATGTGCAGATGAACCCTTATGACCGCATGTACAATGATGACGGAACACCCAATATGAACCTCTCATGGGATTTGAACAACCCGTTGTACGAGGCTTCGCTCGGCAGTTTCTCCAAGAGCGGAGAGCGCACATTGACAAACAGCACCGACCTGCGTTGGGACATAAGCAAGATGTTCCTGCTCACAGGTCATTTCAACGTCACAAGTGCGGTCGGCAGCAGCGATATCTTTACCTCGCCAAACTCACTTGCCTATAAATATGTTACCGACCTCTCGAAGAAGGGCGAATATACAAAGGGTACCACCGATGCTATCAGCTACAACGGAAATATCGTGGGTACATTCAACAAGTTCTTCAAGGACGAGTCGCTTGTGAGCCTCTCGGCAGGTTGGGAGATAAACCACTCCAAGAGCAGTGGCGAGACCTTGCAGGTAATCGGTTTCTTCAACGATGATATGTCATACATTGGCAATGCTGCCGGTTATCCTACAGACAGTAAGCCCTTCGGTTCACAGGCCGAGACTGCCGATGTCGGTTTCTTCACAACCGGTAACTTCTCGTTCCGTAACCGTTATTTCGTGGATGCAACATGGCGCACGACAGGCTCTTCGCAGTTCGGCGAGAATAACCGTTTCGGTCACTTCTGGTCGGGCGGTCTTGGATGGAATGTGATGAATGAGCCATTCATGAAGGCCGTGAAGAAGAAATTCGATGTATTCAAGGTGCGCGGTAGTGCCGGTTACACAGGTAAGGTTACATTCAGTCCATTCCAGGCAATGACAATGTACCAGTACCTCAACGATTACGAGTACAAGAACGGAATTGGTGCTATCCCTGTGACAATCGGTAATGTCGACCTCACCTGGGAGCGTACGATGAACTACAACATTGGTCTCGATTTGAGCATGTTCGACCGCCGGTTGAATTTCACCATCGATGCCTACATCCGCAATACCGAGGATTTGCTGCTCGACAAGGCAAAGGCTCCCTCAACAGGTGTCACAAGTGCAACATCCAACCTCGGTGAGTTGCAGAATAAGGGTATCGAGTATCAGCTTGACGGCTATATCTTCCGCACCAACGATTTCTACTGGCGTCTTGCCACAAGCGGTTACATGAACCGTAACAAGATAACCAAGATAGACAAGGCTCTCGAGGAGATAAACAAGGAGAACCAAGAGAACGCCGACCTCTATCTCACTCCGCTACCGCAGTATGCCGAGGGCGAGAGTGTGACCGCGCTCAAACTGGTGCGTTCGGCCGGTATTGACCCTGCGACAGGTAAGGAGGTCTACATCAAGCGCAACGGCGAGTACACATTCGACTATGACCCTGCCGACAAG
>JAFOCD010000024.1 GCA_017381475.1 Bacteroidaceae bacterium | reverse complement strand
TCATTGACCTCATGGGCAAGAGGCGTTTTGAGCAAAAGCTCGACAGCATGTTCACCTACTCCCCGGCCGAGAATGCCGAGCTGCCGATATTCAGCACCGGAATGATTGGGCAGTATGCCCACGGCAACGAACCGAGCCATCATGTGGCATACCTGTTCAACCACATTGGAAAGCCACAGAAGACAAGGCAATATGTAATGCAGATAATGAAGGAGATGTACCGCAACACCCCCGACGGCATTTGCGGCAACGAGGACTGCGGACAGATGTCGGCATGGTATGTGATGAGCGCGATGGGATTCTACCCTGTCAACCCCTGCGGTGGAGAGTATGAGCTTGGCATGCCACTGTTCCCCGAGGTCACGCTGCACCTTGCCGATGGGAAGGAGTTTACCATTGTCTGTCATTCTGACGAGTGCAAGGAGGAGAAATTTCAAAAAGCTGAAAGAGATTTCTCAGTCGCTACGCTCCATCGAAATGACAAAAAAGTATGTCATTCTGAACGCAGTGAAGAATCTCTAAAAAAGAAGACTCTGAAAACATACCTCAACGGCAAGCGCATTAAAGGCACTACAATAACACACAAGGACATTATCGAAGGCGGAGTGCTGGAGTTCAAGTAAAACCAGGAACCTACTTTTCCTTTTATACCCTTTTAGACCTTAATCTTTTTCAACAGCAAAGCCGCCCCGTCAAGGGCGGCTTTGCTGTAAAGTTCTAAAGTCAAAATCCTAAATCAAAAAGCGGACACGGCACGCACATGGTAGAAGTAGTACTTACCGTAGTAGTAGGTGTAGCCATTGCTCATATTGACAGGCCACGCACAGTCTGAGTTATCCACATCCTCCGTAGATGACCAATAGAGATCATCCACAATTTCGCCATAGCCTTTTTCGTTCAACCTGCGGTTTATTATACTTTTGTTTTGAAAAATCAGTTCCAGTTCATCAAACGCCGGCAGATACCAGCCTTCACCCAAAGAGGCACACCATGCAAAAGTAGGGTAATTGCTTTTCCAGTTAGGCAACTTCTTTATTTTGTTCATATTACCCATTCCGCCACCATCAGATGTCGCATGGGTGGCATTCTGCCAGACAGCATACTCAGCCCATTTTTCTCGACTTTCGTCAAGGCTCACGATTTTACCATGATACCCACCATCATAAACTACAAAGACTATACCTTCTTTAATACCATCGTTGTAGTAATCACCGACCTTATAAGGCCCACCGGTCACTGTTTTATTACCATTACCGGCATTGACACCAATTGCCATTAAAGCAACCAACAAAAGAGAAAGAATCTTTTTCATAGTAGTTTGTATTTTTTATTTTTAATTTCTCTCATTCAATCAAAAAGCGGACACGGCACGCACAGAGAACTCGATGTAGTTCTTAGAGTTGTAGTTGGAGTCGCCGTCATTCATATTGACATACCACGCACAATCCGGTTCCTCTTCTACCTCCGTAGATGACCAATAACCATACTCCCCTATTTCATAATATTCTCTTTCGTCCAGTCTGCGATTTATTACACTTTTCTTGTGATAGATTAACTTCAGTTCATCCAATGCCGGCAGATACCAGCCTTCACCCAAAGAGGCACACCATGCAAAGGCCGGGTAATTTTTCTTCCAGTTAGGCTGTTTCATTATTTTTCTCATGTTGTCCATTCCGTCACCTTTTGATGTAGCATGGGTGGCATTCTTATAGACATCACTCACAGCCCATAGTTCGTAGCTTTCATCAACACTCACGATTTTACCATGATAACCACCATCGTAAACTACGAAAACGATTCCCTCTTTAATGCCATCGTTGTAGTAGTCACCCACCTTATAAGGAGCACCTGTCACTGTTCTGTTGCCATTGCCGGCATTGACACCAATTGCCATAAAGGCAACCAACAAAAAAGAAAGAATCCTTTTCATAATTTGTTATGTTTTAATAAGTTTATGTAATCAGTGTGTCTCACCACCCTCTACCTTGTAGCCGCTTGGGTAGATGAGCAAAATGCTTGTCTCCTGATAGTCACGCTGCAACTGCACGAAAATGTGGTCGAGCGAAGGACGGAAAGAGATTGAGCCCTTGCGCGCGCTCACAATGATGAGCAAGTGATCCTTGTGAATAACCTGTGCCAGACGCTTGAGATCATTTCCGCCGTCGGTCTCGAAGAAAGAGGCTTCTATTGGTGTATGATTCTTCAATTCCTCCTTGATTCTTGACAAAGTATCGGGATGTCCGTGGTACATTATCTTGCAACCCAAGCCACTCGACATTCTGGCAGTCTCCTCTACCCAGTAGGGGAAACCGGCCTCAAACTCGGCCTTGGCCGGGAATGTGATGTGAATGGTGCGCACGGTGTTCAATGGGATGTTC
>JAFOCD010000228.1 GCA_017381475.1 Bacteroidaceae bacterium | reverse complement strand
AGTCAACGTGTCCCGGGGTATCGATCAAGTTGATCTGGTACTGGTGACCCATGTAGTTCCAGAATGCAGTGGTAGCAGCTGAAGTAATAGTGATACCGCGCTCCTGCTCCTGAACCATCCAGTCCATAGTGGCAGCACCCTCGTGAGTCTCACCAATCTTGTGAGTCTTACCTGTATAGAAAAGGATACGCTCCGAGGTCGTTGTCTTACCGGCATCGATGTGGGCCATGATACCGATATTACGAGTATATTTAAGATCTCTTGCCATTTAACTCTCTGTTTTTTAGAATCTGAAGTGTGCAAATGCCTTGTTTGCCTCCGCCATACGGTGCATCTCCTCCTTACGCTTGAAGGCAGCACCCTGTGAGTTGTAGGCATCTACGATCTCTGCTGCGAGCTTCTCTGCCATTGACTTGCCGGCGCGCTTACGCGAATAAAGGACAAGGTTTTTCATTGAAATTGAAACTTTGCGCTCCGGTCTAACCTCCATAGGTACCTGGAATGTTGCACCACCGATGCGCTTTGACTTAACTTCGACTTGGGGTGTGATATTCTCAAGAGCCTGTTTCCAGATTTCCAGCGGAGATTTATCAGCATCCTTCATCTTCTTGCTTACCAACTCCAAAGAATCATAGAAGATGGTGTAAGCAATACTCTTCTTTCCATCCAGCATCAAATTGTTCACGAAACGAGTTACCTCAACATCGTTGAACTTAGGATCCGGAAGTAGAATTCGCTTTCTAGGCTTAGCTTTTCTCATTTTGTTTGCTAAAATTTAATTGTTTGTTTTTTACTACTTCTTACCGGCCTTGGGTCGCTTAGCACCGTACTTAGAGCGACGCTGACGACGACCGTCTACGCCTGCTGAATCGAGTGCACCACGCACGAGGTGATAACGAACACCAGGGAGGTCCTTAACACGACCACCACGAACGAGCACGATTGAGTGCTCCTGCAAGTTGTGACCCTCACCGGGGATGTAGGCATTGACCTCCTTACCGTTGGTCAAGCGAACACGTGCCACCTTACGCATCGCCGAGTTCGGCTTCTTGGGTGTAGTGGTGTACACACGAGTACAAACACCACGACGCTGGGGACACGCTGCGAGTGCCGGAGACTTACTCTTGTCCTCCTGGCTTACTCGACCGTTTCTTACTAACTGTTGAATAGTTGGCATTGTAAAAACTTTGTCCTTTAATGTTAATTAAAAAAAATTTCGTCTTCTAAAACGTCCAATTCGGAGTGCAAAGGTAAACAAAATTTTTTAATAACACTATATATATGACTCTTTTTTACGCATTTTTCAGCGATTTAGCTCATTTGCGATTCTTTTTACCTATGGATTTTCAGAAATTATAATGTTTTATTTATATACAACTTATTATGGCTATAAATTACAGCGAGTTACGTTAACATTTTCTTAACATTGCGCAATCTCCCACGCTACAAAAATCGCACCTTTGCACCACCCCTCCGACGTTGGAAAAAGGCTCTGTTCGGGGTGATAATATGGGGTAAAAATTGCACTTTTTTAGAAAAAAGTATAACGTTACACATAGAATAACGGGGCACATCCTGCCCGCAAAAACGTAGAAAGAGATGGTGAGTAGAAGAAGTTTTATCATCTGCGCCGTGGCGCTTGTTTCGATTGTTGTAATCTCGCTGGTAGGCAACATCATAACCATTGGCGACAAGGCGGCAGAGATACATCCCTGGTTGGGATGGGGATTTTATATTGTGTTGGGGCTCTTCCTCTTATGTTTTGTGGTGGTGCCGACGCTGAAGTTTATCTTTACGCCCGAACTGAAGGGTGACGGACGCAACGAAATTGACCATATGGAGAGCGACGAGTTGCGCCACTACATCAAACGTCTATCGCTTACGCAGCAGGAGCGTGAGCTCTTTGCTACGGCAGAGAGCGAGCTCGAGGGTGTAAAGATGATAATCAGAAAACGTGACGAGGAGGCAACAAAACTTGTGCGCAAGGCTGCGCTCAACGTCTTTATCGTGACGGGCATAAGCCAAAATGGCTCGTTCGACATCATCACCGCCTTCGGTATGAACATACAGATGATAAACCGCCTGGTAAATCTGCGTCACCGCCGTCCTACGTTCACGCAGTTGCTTGAGTTGTATGTTGTTATTCTCTCCTCGACGCTTATCATCAGCCTGACGGATAACATCCTCGACGAGATTGACGGCAACGAACTCTTCGGCTCGGTTGCGGGCGGTCTGGCAAAGACTCTGGTGGCATCGGCAGTGAATGGAGCGATGAACGCCTATATGACTCTGCGTATCGGAAAGATGACGATGAAGTATCTGGAGTTGGGAAGCAAAAACTTCAAACAGAATCGCTCGAAGCTCCGCCGTGAGGCACGTCGCAGCGCTCTGAAGGAGGTGCCCGCCATAGCCAAGAGTGGCGTGGAGAGCATCTCTGGCACGATGAAAAACTCGGCGAAGAGTTGGTTTGGTTTTTAGTGATGGTGAGGCAATTTTGGTTTCGGATTTTGAATTTTCGATTCGCCGCACTATCTTTACGCTCGAAAATAGTATAATATATAAATATATAGAGTATAAACAATGAAAAAATTTCTTTTAACACTTGCGGCAGCGGCGCTCTCATTCACCGCTTTTGCCGATGAGGGTATGTGGCTTTTGCCCTACCTTCAGAAGATGAATATCAAGGATATGAAGGCTAAGGGTTTGAAGCTCTCGGCTGAGGATATCTACTCAATCAACGACTCTTCGTTGAAGGACGCTATCGTGATTTTCGGTGGCGGCTGTACTGGTGAGATTGTATCTGACAAGGGTCTTATCTTCACAAACCACCACTGTGGCTACGGCTCTATTCAGGCGCTCTCGT
>JAFOCD010000227.1 GCA_017381475.1 Bacteroidaceae bacterium | reverse complement strand
CGAGTAGCGGCTGTTGCTGTGGCTTATGACGCGTGTCTTCTGTGCCCCCTGGTATGGGGTCGTGGTGAGCCGCTTGCCGCCACTTGCCCACTGGGGGTAGCGGCTGATTACTTTGGCTAGCATGCCGGCAACGATTGAGGATTGTTTCTCAATGTCGCCGCAGATGACGCTGTTCCAGTTTTTCTTGTGTACGAGCTGTATCCACAGCATGTAGAGTTGTGTGAGGGTTGAGCCTCCCCATTGGCGTGCTTTCAAGAGGATTATGTCAATGGGCTTTCCCCCTGTGCGCATCTCTTCCATTGCCTTGAGATAGATGCGTTGTGGGCGGTTGAGGGTGAATGCGGTGTCGCGTCCCTTGCCTTTGTCGGCTATGGTGGTCATTGTCCGTGCCCAGTATTCAAAGTCGTGCTTGATGCGCAAAAGACAGAACCGTAGCCATAGTTTGATGATGTCGCGGTTGCTTGGGGTTGTGTTCTCTACTTCGCGAAGATAACCCTCGGCTCCATGCTCCTGCAACTGCTGCACGAATTCCTCGGCAAGCATTGTCGTTGGCAGGTATATCTTTTCAATGGGAAAGCCGCTGATGTTTGCCCAGCTGCGTGGAATGGAGGTGGAGCCTTCGCCCGTTATGGGATTATAAACGGCTGAAATTTCTTTCAGCCGTCTCTTGTTTTCTATTATAATCTCCTCTTTTTTCATATTTCTATCAGAAATTGTTTCTTATATTCCGGCAAGGTTTGTTGCACGCCGTCGGATTTTATTGGTGTTGTAGAGCTTTGCGAACATTTGCTGTACATTCCTGTAGAGGCTTTCGCGCAATGAAGCTTGCGGCTGTGCCATGTTGGAGCGACGCAAAAGTAGCCATTGCATTATGGCTTCGTTGACAAGGTAGTCAATGATTGACTGTTTGAGCATATTCAAAAGGTCATCGCGTTGCTCTTTATGCGTTTCAAGAGCGAAGGTGATCTCTTTCTCGTCGATTGTATGGCTTATTGAGGGGAAGCGGAGCGCAACAGCAGTAACTAGCTCGTTGCATGCTGTGTCTATGAACATGAAGAGCAGTTCTTCATCATCCTTGCTGCTTTGTATGGTGTCGGCGTCTTTGTCCGTGCGTCTTGCCGAATCTCCCATATAGAAATTCCTCAAATCAATCTGCTGTTGCAGCTCGCTTCTCTCAATTGTTATTGTGTTTTTCATAATTGTGGCTTTTATGCGTTGTCGGTGGTTCTGGTTGGCTTTGCACGCTGTGTGAGCATTGCCTGTATGGTTATGGCATCGTTCTGCGCCTTTGCGGTGGCAATGTTTGCTTCGTCGGGTTTGATGCCTGTGTACCAGTTCTGCAGCGTGAGGTTGGTTATGTAGCTTTTGATGCTCCCGGCTAATTTGTCGGCATTGCCGGTGGGGTAGTTAGCCGGTGTCGGGATGCAGAACCTATATTCACTGTTGTCGTTGTTCTCGACGCTGCTTCCCGGATGGTAGCGTGAAATGTAGCACAGGATTTCGTTTATACTGCTATCAATCATTGGGTCTATGATTGCCTTGTCATCGGCGGTGAGCTGCATCCTCTCTGTTATGCCGGTTGGTGTTCCAATTGCTTCCCTTGCGCGGGCTGTGTATGCGCTTGTCGCGAACAGTCTGCCGTAGATGTCTTCTTTTGTTATGACAATTTTGATTGTATTCATTCTGTTTTTTTTTGTTCTGTCGCAAAGGTATTGGCTGATAGTCGCTCAAAGGTTGCTGTTTTAGCATTTTATCGTTCGCGAAGTGTGCGGTAGACGATTCCGCGGAAGCTTTGCTCGTCGAGATAGAACGATGGCGCGGGTTCTTCGATTATCTGCTCCAAGATAATGTACTTGTAGCGTTTGGTACAGTCCTTCGCCCGTTGTATGTAGCGACGGTAGATTTCTTTGTACATTGCGAGTTTGTTGGAGTTGATGAGCGGTAGCTTCTTTTTGCGCGACATGAGCGAAATGAAACGACGGGCGTTCTCAAATGTTACATAGAAACGCGGTGCTTCGCTCTTGACTGCATGCCTGATGATCTCTTCCTGTGTGGCATAAGGCTTGGTCTTTCTCACTTGTTTTACCGATTCAAAAAAACTTTTTACTACATCCTGTTTGCGTGCTTCGCGAACAGAGTCATTGTTCTTGTTTCCCATCTGCTTTTTTGAATACAAAAATATAGTCAAAAAAATCGAAAAAGAATGTTGTTTTGCCACTTTATTTATCAACAACCTCAAGAATGTATTCTGGGGCGTTTTTTTCTCTGTTTGTCTATTGTGGGTTTTGCGGTGCAGGTAACAGGCTTCGTTTTTAAATTTAAAAAGGTGCATGCTTCCGGGTGAATGTTTTTTCTTCATAAATGTCATTTCAACAACCTTGTAGGCGGCTTTCGGTTGTTCCTTTGCCTGCGAAAAACAAATTCAGTATATGGAACAGATTTTAAAGAACAGAATGGGGGCTCAACAGCCTGTGGAGCCCGTGGCGGATAACAACGCAGCTGATATGGCTGCAACCGCCAGTGCCGGAGAGATGCCCGGTGTGCAGGCTTCGTTGGAGGGGTTAAATGAGAGATTGAGGAACTTCTTCGGTGGTGATTTTGATGTCAACGACAAGTTGTCGCAAGATTTGCTTATGAGACATCTGGAAATGAATCGGGAGCAGAATGAACGTCTTGTGACAATGCTTGAGCGTGATCCGCGTCTGGCGCAGATGCTGGTTGATGTGATTGACGGTAAACGGAACGCGCATAGTGCTGTGGCGCGTTACTTCGGGCGCGGATTCATCAATATTGATGAGGATAGCCCGGAATTTGAGGAGATGATGCTTGCCGATGAGGAACGCAAGAACGAGATTATGCGACTTGCAAATGACCGTCGCGAGTATGAGGAAAATCTAGCACAGAGCATGCCGGTAATTGAGGCTTTCTGCGAGGCAAAGGGTTATGATCCGTCCGATTTCATGGATGGCATCTGGGAAAAACTGGTGTTTCCTATCATGGCTGGAAAGTATACCGATGATGTGTGTACGGCTCTTGACCATGCCATCACCTATGAACAGGATGTTGAGGATGCCTTTGCTGCCGGTGATGTGAAGGGACGCAACGCGAACATACTGCGTATGAAAGAGGATTTTGGCGACGGCATGCCAAAGGGGATGAGTAGTGTGGCTCCTGATGTGCAACCAAAACGCAAGCGAAACTCGCTGATTGAAAAGGCCCTGAATGCCTGATGGATTTTAAACAGTTTCTTATTTTTTATTAATCAATAATTTAATTTATCTATGAAGAAAGTTTTTAATTTCTTGAGAGAGAATCCTCTCTTTGTGATTGTTGCCTTGGCTTCGGTGGTGCTTTATGTACTTGACAATGCCGAAGCGGGAATGTCACTTGCTGCGGTGTCGGTATTGCCTGCAGGAACTCCAAAGGCTTCCAAGGGTATTGCCGGTCTTGATACCCACGGTGCGGGTGAAGCGACGACAGTGTCCAATGCTAGTGAACTTGGCGGTGACTTGATTGATGCTGATGTTGACAACCAGATCATTGGCATTGCAAGTGACGAGAGTGTCATTGATACCATCAAACGCAAGATTCGCCGTCAGGTGCGTGTGAGTTCGTTCGAGGTTGACCACTATCTTATTGACGACAAGCGTTCGAAGGCATATACCAACACTGCGTATGTGGGTATAGGTGCAACGCGTGCCGAAATCCCTTTCTCGACAACTGGTGAGAGAAAGATTTTCCAGGAGTATTACACCGCGATATGTAAGGGTGTGAACGGTTATGATCCATCGGGCCAGATTGAGCTTCCGGGTGTTGACCTCATGCTCTTCTTCGTGGGCAAGAACAGTACAACTGAGGCTCCTATTGCTATGGCTGTAAATGGCCCGAAGACAAATCCAAGCGATGATTATTGCTCGGTGCCATCAATCCCTGCCGGGACGGAGATTATCCTGCTGTCTTCGGCTGCATACGAGACACAGAAGTTCATTGCACCGTCGACAATTGTTCCTGTGCCTGAGCGCATGTACTTGCAGAAGCAGCTCTGCAACAGCATTGTAAGTGACTACTTTGCCGCGCAGAAGAAGCGAATTGAGTTCAGCGAGTCACAGATTGCCGAGGCTGTGCTCCGTCAGTTCCGACTCGAGAGCTGTCGTACGGCGTGGGTGGGACAGCCCGGTAAGTTCAAGGTGCAGGCTATGGACAACGCTATGGGTTACCAGTGGGATTACTTCTCAAAGGGTATCCGTTGGCAGTTCAAACGCCAGTATGACCTCTCTTCGAAGATTACTTTCGCTGATCTTTTGAACCTGTCAATGGTGAAGTTTACGGGATTTAATTGTACAAAGAGAGCTATATGGTTGCTTGGCAAGCAGTTGCTCAATGATATCCAGAAGATTGACCTCACTCTTCACAAGAATATCAGCGTGACCGGCGACAAGGTGTTCGGCATTGAGTGTACAAAAATTCATACCGTATTCGGTGATATTGACCTTATCCATGATCCAACCCTAGACGCTCTTGGCTATGCTCATTGCGGCGGCTTGATTGATGAGAACGGACTTGTGCGCTACTACATGAAGAACGAGGACGCCAAAACCGAGAATGTCGATGGCGAGGAGGCAAAGCGCGAGGTGGTGATGACTATTGACTGTCTTTGCCTCAAGGGTTACTCGCACATTTGGGTGAATGGCTCGGCAAATGAAAGTGATATCCCTGGTGCATCGCGCGTGGTGAGTGCTGATTCGTTGCCGGCAGAGCCCAACCTCAATGATGTGGTGATTCTGACTGCCGATGTCATGAATGGTGAGAAGGTGTGGTTCACAGCCGGTACCGTGGTTACCTACAATGGTACTACTTGGGTTGAGTATACCGGTGAGATTTTGGTGTAATTAATAACGTGAGTGACTAAAAGGCAAATTTCTGTGTTATGCTTGTCTTCAAAATCCTCATTTACGCTTAGTAAATTAACCCACAAAGGTGGCTTTTCCTCCTCGCTGCTCGGCATAGAATGCAGACTCTCTCTGCTCTCGCGTGCAGCGTCGGTTGCGATTTTAAAGCCTGCGCAAGCCTTGAACTTTGCATTTTATTCACTCCCTTTCAATGAGGGTGAACTTTTAGTCACCCTCTAACTAAAACAAATATAACAAATATGAGAAAGCGTATTACTTATGAGATACATGGGCAGATTGAGAGAAACTGCTATTTCAGAATTGGCAAGGCATTGGTGCGTATTGAATTTACAGGCGGTGCGATAAACTCCACCGGGGTGTATCCAGCGCAGTATACAACAGACAATGTCTTGTTCCAGAGAGCGATAGAGAATAGTGATGCCTTCCGTTGTGGCGAGATAAAACATGGCAAGGTTGAGGAACTTGATGACAGCAAGGCTGTTGCATCTGCTACTACAGCACCTGAAAGTGATGTTACGGTTGTGTCAGATGTTACTAACATGCAGCAAGCGCGTGCTTGCCTGATGGCCGAGCCTTATAACTGTTCTTTGTCACAGTTGCAGAGCAAGGCGGCAATAAAGAGTGTGGCGAAGGCTAATTCGGTTTCATTCCCTAATTGGATATGATAGATTGTGATGAACTTGTGAGAAGGGTACGGGTGGTAATCAACGAGGCTACTGATGATGAGGATGTCTCATTGCTGTCGGTCGATACTAGGTCGCTCGATGATACAATCCTTGAACTGTTGCCGCAGGCTGTCACTTTTGTCCAAAAGAACAAGGGTGCCGGTGTGGGCTGCGTCAATGCAAAGAGTGTAAAGGTTTCGACATTGAATATCGTGTCAAATTCAGGTGGTGGCATCATGGCATTGCCCGATGACTTTGAGGGACTTGTATCGTTGAAACTTGAAAAGTGGCTGAAGCCGGTACACACAGTCCACGCGCACAATTCACGCGAGGCTGAATGGCAACAGAATGAATATACACGAGCCGGTTATTGTAATCCGGTGTGTGTGGAGACATTCACTCCGGGTGGTGTAAGATGTCTGCTTTTGTACCCATTTGTACAAAATGGCCCTTCAAACCCTGAAACTCTTGTCTATGAGGCACGCTTCAATAAAAGTGATGGATTGAATAACCAGAGTAGCACTATTGCTGATGCCGTTGTGTATAAATGCGCGTCGTTGCTCTATACGGTTTTCGAACGTTACGATGCGGCGAACTCCATGTTGACACTTGCTCTAGCGGCCTGTGGAGGACACGATGTAAGAATTTAGTAAGATATTTGATTTATGGATGGCTTGAAGATTGTGACAGCTTCGCTCGTAGCCAATGTGGTGGGGTTGCTGTTTCCTATTTGGAACGACATATTCGGGCTCGTCCTTCTGTTCGTCGTAAATTTTATTGTTGGCTTGCTTGCAGATGTGTGCAACCGTCGTGAATGGAGTTTCAGAAAGGCGTTTTGTTTTTTTCGTGACGCCGGAATGTATTTCGCGATGGTTGCCTGCATCTATTTGTTGGGCTATTTTAAGGGTGAAGAGAGGGCGGCTGTTCATTGTGTCTCGTTCATGATATATGTTGCCATTTATTTTTATGGCACGAATATATTGCGCAATGCGCGTCTTATAACAAATGAAAAAAGTACTCTTTACAGGGTACTTAATTTCCTGTATCACATTTTAAGTTTGAAGGTTCTTGAACGCAACAAGTTGCTCAAGGATTATATAGATTATGAGAAACATGACAAAAATATGTGTTAGCCTTGTTTTGCTGGTAGTCGTGGGGTGTCGGACTGCGTACAATGAGTGTGGCACAACTGTTTTGTCCAGGAATAATTATCTTGAACGCATTGTTGTTGACAGTGTTGTGGTTCGTGACAGTGTGTTTGTCAAGGAAAAGGCCGACACTGTGTTTTATACAAAGTTCCGTACTCTCTACAAGGAACGGCTAAGGGTTGATACCATTGTGTGTTGCGACACTGTTTTTTGTGACAGGGAAGTGGTTGTTGAACGCGAAAAGCCAATAGCTGCTTCGTTGAGACCGTTGACTGTTGTGCTGCTGTGTTGTGTCATCCTCTTTTTCTTGTGGCGCGCAGGTGTGTTGGGAATTGTATGGGGGTTTATTTTGAAATGTAGTAAGTTATGCATAAAAGTTTTTCGTTTAAAGGAATAAACAGGAGTACAGATCTTCTGCTTGGCCAGGATGGAGAGTGTTTGGATGTCGTTAATTTGCGTATGTCGAACGGTTCTCTGCACCCTATGCCAAAGCCTGTGAAAATTGCCGGTTTGCAGGGAAAATATTCAGCAGTTTACACTCATGGGATTACAGATTGTCATGTTGCAATAACAGCTGATGAGAAGCAGACTTTGCATTTTTTTGACAGCGACTGGAAACGGATGCCGGTTGCTGGTGGTGTGCTTGAGTTTGAGAACTTGCGTGATGTGATAAGAGTGGAGTTCTTGGGTAATATTGTTTGCTGTCTAAGTACGCGTGGCGTATATTATCTGTTGTTTGAAGATTATAGCTATCGTTTGCTTGGAGAGCGTCCGGCAATACCTGATATGACAATAACTGTCACTTCTAAATTGGATAGTATTGTAACTGAAAACTGTTATAATTCTATCACTGATACTGATGATTTAGAAAATACCTGGAGTTATAATGAGAAAGGTTATATTGATGAGGCTGTATATACTCTGAACAAGAGTGGATATTACATTGATAGGGCATTGTTCATAGTGGCGTTGCGGTTGTATGATGGAAGTTACATAAATTGTTCTAATGTCATTTATGTAAGTGACGAGGAGAATGGAAATGGAGTTGGGCGTGATGCGTATAATCTGATTTCAGAATCTCTCACGACTGACCTCTCACCAAGATACAAGGTCTATGCGCGTGGCTTTAAGGCTGATTTCTCATTCGATACAACGGCTCTTGCCGACTGGCGTAATGTTGTGGTTGGCATTGATCTTTTTTCAACAACATCGATAATGGGCAAGAAGTGTTCACTTGAAGGGCGGACGGTCAAGTTTGAGAGATACTCAGCAAAAACTCTGGATGAATTATGGAATGAGATAGCTAGTGCAGCATTATACTACAAGGTGGCAGAATTTGACATTGATGGTAAGTTGTTGCATTGTGTCGATGATGTCTCTGCAACAAATCTTGCATTGCAGGAGGGATACGACTCTTCGTTGGCGGCTTCATTATCAAGAATTGTTGCCAGAGCCAGTTGTGTGTATAACGGTAGGTTGCATATTGGTGCGCTGCGTGAGTATTTTTTTCTCGGCTACGATGCCCATGCCTTCAAACCATTAGGTAATAGTGTGCCAGTGGATTCACTGGTGGTACATACTAAAATATGTACTGTAAATGGTGATTTCATTGTTGAGAAAACCCATATTCGCCCCAAATTGGGACATGACGGCTATAGTTATGAATTATCGCCATTATTGTCATATCCCGATTCGCGTGCAAGTGAGATGACTCTTTATATAGTAGCGGAAGGAATCATATACAGGAAGGTGTTCCCTCTGCATCCTCATAATTATCTCAATTTGGCTTTCTATTTGCACAAATGGTATTCGCCATATACAGTGTCTCAAGAGTCGCAGTTTGCCACTGGTGGAAGCGCTGTAGCGGCACCAGCCAAAGATGTCTTGAAAATATTCGGGTATGAACCGGGAGTGTACAAAGTCGTGTATAGTTCATCAATGCAGTCGTGGGTGTATGACGGCAAGAGTTTTCCGCCCGAGGAGTATAAGTCATTACGGGCATTTGCCGTGCCGCGCAATGTTAAGGATGGTGATGCTATGCTGTTTACAATTGAACGCCGTAACGATGATTTTTCTTTCAAGGATATATATAATATACCTGTTGATTCAACCTGGGATATCGTCGATTCCATTCCCGAAATTGAAGAATATTCGTTGGAAGAAAGACCAAACGTAATGAAGGTGTCAATGGTGGATAATCCGTTCGTTTTCCCTGCTAGTTGTACATACGCGCCGTCGCAAGGTTCTATTGTAGGAGTCTCGGGCAATACATCGACGATATCCCAAGGACAGTTCGGACAATTTCCTCTCTATGTTTTCTGTTCCGATGGGATATGGGCTATGCAGGTAGATACGTCGGGCAGTATGGCATATTTGTCTTGCCATCAGGTTACGCGTGACATTTGTGTGAATGCCAAAAGTATATGTGGAATTGCAGATGGTGTGGTTTTTGTTGCTAACCAAGGAGTTATGCTTATATACGGGAACAATGTGAAGAATTTTTCTGCATCATTGCAGGATAATACAACCTCTTTGACAGGTGTCCCCCGTGAGTTGTTTACTGATATTGCTTCTTTGGTTTCATTGACAGGAAATGTCGGCGAGGATGATTTTAGAGGATATATAAGCACTGCAACTGTAACCTGTCTTCATTCACATAATGAGTTGCTGATTAGCAACGCTGATTATGATTACTCCTATGTCTGTTCTTTTGACTCGGGGATTTGGAGCCGTGTATCAGAAAAGTTCACTGGGAAAGTGCTGGGTGGTTCTGATGTGATGCTTTTTGCCAGGGATGCCGACATGACGATGGTATATGCAATTAGTGATAATGTTTCCGGTGATAACAGAGTGTTACTCTATACCAGACCGTTGTTGTGGGGTACGAAATTACCCAAACGTATTATGCAACTTTTGCTTCATGTCTATGCAGAACCTATTGTCCAGCCCACGAATGGATTGCCGGTACTGGCCTGCTATATGCTGTGCAGCAATGACGGTATTCATTTCAAACTCATTGCCGGTAGTGAGAAGAATGCAGTCTGCAGAGACGTGCAGTTTCCGTATTTTCCAACGCAGTCCTATAAGTACTATGTTTTTGCAATTGTTGGTGAATTGGGTGAGCACAGCACCATCACGGGGATGGAGTTGGATGTTGCTCCTGCCTGGAACAACAAACTGCGATAATCGGTCACGCTGTTCTATAAAATATCCCGGTGGTGTTTGAGACACCACCGGGATATTTGGTTCTAATGAAATTCAATGTGTTCTGTATCTTGCTTCCTTCTTGTTGAGTTCGCGTAACAGGCGTTTGCTGTTCTTGCTTATGTATATGCTACAGCGGGCAAAAATGAACAATGCTGTTGCGAATATCAATGTCGCGCCTCTATCGCTGAACAGGCTTTCTGCTGTGAAAAGCATTGTTACAAGGCTGACTATCTGCAGACTGAGTATTTGTTTGGCATTCATTGCTTTTCTCATTTATTTACTAAATTCCCAATATACAATGCTTCTCTCCCTTTTTTTAATTATCAATACAGCTTCGTCTATTACGGTCTTCTTTCTCTTTAGTTTCACCTTGCCAATCTCCTCCATGTCGTCATTGTTCTTTTCTCCGCTGTTTAATTCTGTTTTTATTTCAATCCTGTACTTGTTGAACATTGCATTTCTTGTACGTTCATTTATGAATTCCCTGATAAATGGTTCACCAATAAAATTTTCATAGATCGTGTACTCTTCCACAAGGTCGCTTTGGTGCCGTTCCTTGTGAATGGACTTTTCAATGAGTTTATACAGCCACTCCTTGATCTTTTCCCCCAGTACCTCAATAAGGCTTTTGCATTTGCCAATTACTCTGCTTCTCATCATAAATCAAGTTTTTAATTGTTTTGTATTTTATAATATTTGTATTAAGTTTGTCAAGGTTTTGTGTTTTTCTGCTTTTGTACCCTTAAATAGGACGAAATAATACAAAATAGCCATTTGTGGCTACAAATATAACTAGTAAAGCCGAAAAACGAGTTGTTGAATTAGTAAAAAAATGCTATTTTGGAAATCGTCTAAATAAGGCTACGATTGACTTGTCTAATAATCAAGAAATTGAGAAGAAATATGAAAGCAAATAGTCTAAAGGAGAGAGTTGCCGATGTGCTCCGCTACAAAAAAATATCGGTGAACAAGGCAAGTAAAGTGCTGAATATTCCACAGCGCACGCTCAACCGTCAGGTAAATGAAGATGGTAGTGTGGGAATGGAGCTGCTTTATGCTATACTTGATACTTACCCCGAAATCTCTCCAATGTGGCTCCTCTTGGGTGAGGGTGAGATGGTGCAAGGAGCTACTGCGGTTGCGTTCAATGCGCCTTATTATAATGACCTTCCCGTTAGTGCTGGTTACAAGGATGTACTTGATGCTGGTCTTGAGACACCATCGTCATATATCACATTGCCAAATAAGAGTGCAGACTTCTTCTTTCCTGTATCTGGAACATCTATGGAACCCGAAATCAATGATGGTGATATCGTTGGTGTGAAGAGAGTGAATCGTTCCGAGGGTATTGTACATGGCGATGTGTACATGCTTGTAACCAACGACAATCGAATGATCAAGCGTTGCTATCACGACAATAACGACCCCGACCTCATCTGGTGCGTGTCGCCCAACTATCCTTCGTTCCCAATCCACAAGAATGATGTATGCGCATTATTCAAGGTCGTGAATAGAATAGAGACATTCTGATATCATATAAACTTTAATCTACGCCTATGATTGTAGGATGCAGATACTGGCTACCGGAAGAACCGGTAGCCTTTTTTGTTCGCTAGCGTTGATTTGCCCGATATTGTTTTGGATATTTGGAAAATAATCATATATTTGTCCTAAACCATTGATTTTGGTGTTGAGGAGAACAAAAACACTAAGGTTTGGTTTTTATTTAAACAATAAGAAGTATGTCTCAAATGATAGGGCGCATAGCCCAAGTGATAGGCGCTGTCATCGATGTCAGTTTCGATGCCGATGAGAGCGATGGCAAGGTCTTCTTGCCTGCAATTTACGAAGCACTGAAAGTCGTTATGCCCGACGGGCGTGAACTGATACTCGAGGTGCAGCAGCACATTGGTGACGACACTGTGCGCACT
>JAFOCD010000226.1 GCA_017381475.1 Bacteroidaceae bacterium | reverse complement strand
AGTTCGTTAAGCTGCTCCACAGCATCTTCCAATCCTCTGAGTAAATCATAACTTTCATACCAATCCCACGGCCAGTACACTAAGCTATCCGTCTTTTCAATTATCGACTCCAGGTCTTGGGCTACCTGTTTAACTATTTCTAAGTAATTTGCTGACATAACTATTCGGTATTTATGTTAATAACTTGCCATTCCAAATTTATTCAGATGCTTTTTTCATGTTTTGTGCGACGAGCTTGACAAATTGGTAAGGCAGTGTCAGGCAGTAAACTCCCATTTGCAGATATGCGAGAGCTGTACAATAGATTTTTATACAGGCACAAATCAAGTCCTGATGAGTGATAATCCAGAGAGCCAGTGCTTTCTTGAAATCTTTCTTGAGGGATTGAAAAAACTCTTTCATTGGTTGCTTGTGTTAGGGTTTGAAATTGGAGGCTTTTGCAAGATGGTACGGGGGGTACCATCTTGCAGCTCGGATGGTGAATGTTACTCTTCGTTGGTAACGATTTGAGCGTCCTCGGTGACAACTTGAGCCTCCTCGAAGAGTTTCTTCATGGTAGGATTGCCTTTGGTCAATTTTTTGACCGTCAGCGCAGTGGCTTTGTCATTGGCCAAACGCAAGTTGTTCTCAGAGCTCAACAACGCCTCTTTGGTCTTGATGAGGTGGGAGATGGTTTTATCGATCTCCTCAATAGCCTTAGCAAACTTCTCGCTCGCAAGGCGGTAGTTGTTGCCGAACTTCTCTTTGAAGTCCATGAGTTGGTTCTCGAAGTTAGTCACATCGACAGACTGACTTTTGGCAAGCGCCAATTCGTTTTGGAGTTCGATGCTCTTCTTGTTGGCATTGACCAAGAGCGTGATGATGGTGATGAATTGTTGTGGACGAACAACAAACATCTTAGGATACTTGTGGGACACATCCACAATACCTTGGTTGTAGAGTTCGCTCTCTGGTTCGAGCATAGATACCAGCACAGCATACTCGCAACCCTTCTTGCGGCGGTCGTCATCAAGCTTCTTGAAGAAATCCTCGTTGCGATGCTTGGTAGCCGTTGTGTCCGCCTCGTTCTTCATCTCGAACATAATGGAGATATACTCTTGCTCGCCCACTTTGTCGCGGAAGATAAAGTCGCCTTTGCTACCTTGAGAAGCATCGTTGTCTTTCTCGAAGTATGCGGTAGGCATCATAGGGCGCAAGTTTTGCTCGAAGAGAATGGCGCAGTGTTGCTCGAGTGTCTCGCCAAGCATCTTAGTGGACATACGGGTCTTGAGATCTTTGTAGAACTCCACCTCTTTTTGCTTCGCTTCAAGCAAGATTCGATGCTCGTCGTTGAGTTGTTTGATATTCAACTCTGCTTGCTTGGCTTGCAATTGAGCAGCATTTTGCAAATCGCCTAATTGCTTTTGCATGTCTGCTTTGAGGCGAGCAATCTCGGCCTCTTTGTTAAGAAGCAACTCTTGTAGGCATTGCTTCTCAGCGAGGAGAGCTGCTTGTTTCTCAGCCTCTTTAGTTTGTGCGATAGAAGCTAATTGCGCTTTAAGCACATTGATCTCGCTGTTTTGCTTCTCGATT
>JAFOCD010000225.1 GCA_017381475.1 Bacteroidaceae bacterium | reverse complement strand
TCCTGGTTCAACGAAACCACATCCGGATCAAAAGCATAATCACGTATAGACTTCAGACATTTAATCACAGCCTCAACGCCGCAACTGTTGACAATAGCATCAACAGTTTCCTCTGGGAACTCCCAAAGCGTTTCCAAATCACCGTCCATTGTATCCTTCTCATCTTCAATATCAAACAACAATTCATCATCGACAATGTGCATTGCACGCGGTAAAATTGCAATCCTTAGCCCGCCATCGTAAGTCGATGCTAATTTGAAGTATAGTTCAAGTGCAAGTGTTGTATCGGATAATTTTTCCGAGACTTCTTCCCAGTCCAATTCCCCACAATAATCATTTGTATATATTACATAGTTATCAAGCCCCACATTACGCATCTGCTCCATGATTTCATCAAGCAACCCGTTCAGTTCATCCATAGGGTCAGTGGGCTGAGACACATCGTTGCCATCCAATCTGGCACCGCACTGCGAACAGTAGTTCGCATTCTCTTCGGCCTTATATCCACAATCGGGGCAGAACTTAAATTCAGTTGCCGGCTCGCTTGCAACATCACCCTTGACATTTAAGCCATAATCTATTGACGAAGCATTGTCATTAAAGGCATAACGGTTCATCAATTCATCACTTTTCTGCTGAACGCTGTTCATTTTGTCATTAAGCCTGCGTTTAAGCAGTTCCATTCTTTCATCAATATTCATATTCTTGGAATTTTAAATAAATCCGTTTCTAAGTTCACTATTTTGTCTGTATTGCATCGCGTATGTTACCAGCCTCATCAAGTACAACCTGTATATGCGACCTGATATCCTCATAACGCCGCTTGGTGTAGTGATAGAGATAACCTCGCTGCACCTTGCCTTCAATGTCCGTTGTCGTATATTTCTCAACAAGAAACAACTCACGCGGTGTAACTCCAAGGGCATTGTACAATTTGTCAACAATCGTCTCATGAATTTTTCGCAAGTTATTGTCAACAGCACAACGCACTGCATTGAGAACAGAACCGCCGCGTTGCTGCACCTTTGCATTGTCCTTCATCACCACCTCTCTCCTGCATGGACGGAACGGAATACGGTACATCTTTGAACCGTTCCGATTCTGTATCTCGGCAAGCGCATTAGTATCGGGAACTGTGCACAGTGCAGGACAACCGTAAAGGTTAAACATAAGCACCGTTGCAAGCGTTATCTCATCCTCCTCAACCGCACGGCTCGTGTTATAGTAGTCACACTTTGCTTTTAGGAAAGCCTCGCCGGCACTCATGATACCAATACACTGGTATTCGGAAAAACGAGCCATGAATGTCTCGGAATAGGCTGCCGGCTGAATACGCCAAGTGCTGTCATTCTGATAGTTTCCACACTTTCCCATCGCGGGCACGCAAGCACCCGAGTAGAGCATAACGCCATGGTCATAGAGTGCTGTGAGCAACATACTCTGTTTGCGCGAATATTTTATATACCTTCCGCCCCAACAGGCAACAGTGTTGAATATCCTTGCATTTGTCTCACCAAGCATAAATGTAGAGAAAGCCAGTTCACTGCTATAGAACCCCGACATCTGGGGCTGGCAAGCACCATGCAGATTGAACACCAGCATATCGGCATTTGCAAGCGAAGCATAATAGCGGTCACGCAACTCATCGTCCATCTCCACCATTACATCGGGGCTTATGTACATATTGTCAAGCACCTCACCATCACTATCGACAAGCGACTCTGTAGGCAGGTTACGTGACATCTCACGGCTTGCCGGTATCCAATCGACATTGGATGTCATCATCGCACGCCCAATCTTGATGCCGTCACTTCTCATACAATCGAGCACCCTACCGAGGTAGCCTCCCAAATCGCCCTGAGCCGTACTCTTCATCTTGCCACTTTCCAACGGCAGACGCGATACATTGCAACGCGCCTTGTTATAGTCGAGGAAATCAAGTTTCAGTTGTCCATGGAAACAGTAGTAGAAATCGGCATACACCTTCTCTTCATACTCATTATCACCCCAAGGACTTGGCGTGTAGCAGGGATTCACCTCGCATGGCTGTGGTATCACATCATTGCCGCCAATTATAAAGAGCGACAGTTTGGGACCCGTTGCAATACCATTGTCACGGCAGAAATTCTGCAGCACATCGCTGTAGTCCATCCATGTAGCCTCGCCAATAGAACTCTGGTGGTCTGCAATGTCAAGCAGATACCAATTGTAATCCACATCTCGGCACCCGTCGATGAAACTATTGATTATCTCCTTTATTGCAGAAGTACCGGTAGCATACTTATTGGCAAGGAGACCCGTGTCGGTCATTATAATACCGGTTCCATACTCGCCACTGCCTGCAGAATATGTCTCCTTGAACGCCTCCATGTCCAGGCAACAACCACAATCGGGACAGAAGCTTGAACCGGCAGGAACCGGCATTCCGCACTCGGGGCAGAAAGAGTCATCAGCCGTAGCCTTATGAATGTCATTCCCATCAAATGACACCGATGCCACATTACCGGTACCACCCACTTTGTTAATTCTTTCGTTAAGCTTGCTGCGCAAACTTGCCATCCTCTTTTCTATATCCATATTCTTTGTGATAACCAATAAACTACCCTACAAGCACTCAACGGGCTCTGCTACTATTTCCTATTCTATTGCTGTCACAGTTACCCTTCTCAAGGAATAATGCTTTGAAGAAGCAAACAGTTTCGTGTAGTCGTCAACGGAAGCCTTGGGGACTTGAACCTCCTTAAGTCCAATAATGCAGTTTAATACTTCATCATTAAGGACAACATTGGGCGACAGTACTTTAAGGCAAGTTATAGATGTGGTGCCAAAGAAAGCATTCTCTCCGATGGATGTGATAGTTGACGGCAAAGTTAATGTCTTAAGCAAAATACAACCCTCAAAAGCCCCATTACCAATAGTTTTAAGACCTTCTGGTAGCTCTATGCTCTGCATCATTGAAGAAAAAGAGAAAGCCTTGTCGGCAATAATAGTTGTTCCATCAGCAACTGAATAGGATGTCAGTTTAGATCTATGCTCTATATTTACACGAAGCAGTTTGTCATAGGAATACTCTACTCCGTGCGCATCACACTTACCCTTTTCATAATCAGAGACTACGGTACTATAAAAATCGTTATAGTCGACAACTCCTTCAAGTTCACGCAGTTTGTCTTTTGCATCATCATCACCGTTTGCCGCACTCCTACGGTAAAAGTGTATGGCAACTGGTAAAGATTTAGCAACGCCGTGACCCAATTCATAACACTCGGCCAAATTATAGCATGCTTCTTCATAACCCAATTCTACAGCTTGGGTATAGAGTCTAAAAGCCTCGGCGTAATTCTGTTCAACGCCATAACCCATATCATAACAGTAACCCAATATAGCACAAGCATAACTATCACAGTTATTGGCTTCCACAGCTTTTTGATAGCACCTTGCTGCTGCGCCCCAATCTTGCTCCGTACCTTCACCGGTGCGATACCTATCTCCTAAATATATCCATGCCAGTTTGCAGTTCAATTCAGTTGACTTGAGATACCATTTGAAAGCTTGCGCATAATCTTTCACCACTCCATGATAGAACATGCCTAATCTATAGCAGGCTTCACCATTGCCAAAGGCAGCTGCCACACGCCACCATTTTAGGCCCTCGGGAATATTTTTCTGTACATAACCACCTGGGCCAGCATTGCAATAACCGATGCCCAATGCATTGCAAGCATTATCATGTCCCAATTCTGCCGCCTTATGTAGAAATTTCATCATCTCAGCAGCTGCAGAGGTGTTCATTTCCTCAGGTGGGCAGACATTCATTGCTTGACGGTAATACTCATCCGAGATATCATCAAGACCGGTATCCCTGCGGAATCTTTTGAGTTCCTCAATTTCATTCTCATCACTAAAGCCATTGGAGATTGCTTTCTCGAGAAGTTTTATAAACTTTTCCCTGTTCTCCACGAACTGCTCCTGCTCATTCTTTTGCTTAAAATAGACATTCTTGGTATTGGAGATATTCAAACCGCCATTAATTGCGTTACCGTCGCCAATGACAATATTCTCGGTACCCATGGACATAGCACCATCAACTGTTGCGCCTGTAGATGAGTTTGTAATATTCACATTGCCGTTGATGGAGTTGCCGTCGCCAAGACTGATGTTGGTGCTTGAAGCAGCTACAAGTTTTGCGCCACACTCCTGGCAGAACTTGCCCTCACCTTCGATATTGCAGTTCGGGCACATCATTACCACTTTCTCAATCAGTTTTGTTCCGCACTCGGGGCAGAACTTACCGTTAAATTCCTGTTTACAAATAGGACAAAACATAGACATTTTATTTTAGTTATTAATGGTATCCAGGACTGGACAAGTAAATTATTTAATAGTCAATTATAGAAGCTGTTTTAAATTTCTAAAAAATATTTTCTTATAGAAGCTAATAGTTTTGCCAAGTTTTTTTATTGGCGATATAATTTTAAGCAATAATATAGAAGTTGCAACATCTATATTATCACCTAAATTTAAACAGCTTCTATAGTTTGCAACCACAATCGCCACAGAAGAGCTCATCGGCAGGGTTCATTGAACCGCAAACGGGACACGCCTTGCCGGCAGGTGACGGCTGTGGCTGAACAGACTGCAACATTGGCTGGTTATTGCCCTGTGGAGAAGTTTGTTGGTAATTTATGTTGGTATTATTGGTATAGAGGTTACCGGCTGCGGCCTGGCCTATCTGTGCCATGTTACCCAGTGCTACCTCGTTATTAGCATCAATACGACTCTGCTGGTGCATTGCATTCTCGCGATACTCGTTCTTCACAGCCTGCACATCATCGTAACGTTGCTGGGATTGTAGCTGCATCAGTTGAGCCATTTTAATCATTGCCTCCTGGTTTTTAGCGTAAATCTTGTCTGTTCTTTCAGCATCGTCCTTTTTGTCAGCTATTGTTTGTTCCAACATCTTCTGCAACAGTTCGTTCTGCTTGCGGCCCTCAAGAGCTTGTGAAAGAGCAACCTGCCCCTCGCCTTGCAATTCAGCAATACGCTTTGCAGCAATTTCAGCTGCACCCATTCCGGCTTCCAAGTTGTCGCGGTTCATGCGCTCGTGGGTCTGGATTCGAAGCATTTCCTCGGCACAGCGGTTATCCTCCTGCTTCTCCCTGAGATTACCCTCCTGCATGGCACGCATATTCTCCATTGCCTGACGCTGCAAAGCCTGAAGCCTTTCAAACTTGTCGGCCTCGAGCTGGCGTGCGCGGTCAAAATCAACAGTTTCGTTCTCGCGGCGCAGATTCTCCTCACGCATACGCTGTTTCCAATCGGCTTCGCGCTGACGATTTTCCTTTTCTAACTGATAATCATCGAGCTTACGGGCTGTGTTTATCTCCACATCGGTCACAGCATTCTCTTGCTGCGCACGCATCATATCCTGCTTCATATCACGCTGCAGCTGTTGGTCCTCAACCAGCCATTGGCGTTCGCGTGCTTCATCCTCGATTCCCCAACTGCGGCGTCGCGCAAGATCCTCGCGCTCCCACTCATGATTCTGTTCCATATCACTGAGTGCCCACTCGGCCTTGAGACATGCATCGCTCACACTCTGCATGTTCTGTATGCGCAGAATCTCTGTGATACTATCGCGTTGTATCTTGTTCCGGTCAAGAGCATCCTGCAATACCTCAAGCTCCTCGTCCTTTACAAGAGCACTCTTCTTGAGGTCGATATATGCCTGTCGCTCATCCTCTTCGCTTCGCGCCTCACGAATGCGTTTCTGTGCATTGAGCAACAAAACGAACTGTTCAAGTTCATCATCGTGGAGCAACTGGTCCTTGTTTATCTGCTGCAAGGCATAACGCAACTGCTCATCGGTTGTAGCTTCCTGCACTGTCTGTCTGTTTGTCTCAACGGCAAGACGATTGCGGAACTCGCCTGTGCGCTGCAGATAATCGAGTTCCTTATCGGTACAATAGAGTTCTCTCTCAACATCGCGGAAGTGTTCGAAATCGGTATTGCTATCGGTAATCTGCAGCACCTGTGTACACTCGACACCATACAGTTGTTGGTTAATGATACTTGTAATTTGCCATTTGAGATTCTCGACCATCGCAGGTGCAAGCCCCTCACGTCGGTAATCGGAATTACGCAAATTCTGAACCAAGCAGTTCTCTATGGTAACATTGAGCATATCAAAGAGATCGGCGGTGGTGCAGGTGAGCCTGTCGGCAAGGTAGTTTGCAGCAAAATCCTTGATATCGGAAACCTTCAACTGTAGCATTAGACCTATCTGTACATTGAATATGCCAACCGGGATTGTGTATGGTGTATAATCGATGCCGTTGTCACTCTTGACACCGCCAAAACTCATAGAGAGATTGCGTTTACTTACAAGGATGATAGACATTATAGGTTCGGGAGACTTTATCTTCAGAGCCTTCTCGACCTCGGCTTTCAAACGACGCAAGCGTGCCTCGTTCTCGTGATTGGCTTTTGCTTTTTTAGCAGGTGACGCGCCAAAGACAAACTCCCATCCACGGCGCAAGAGAGCACCGGAGATACCAACAATACCACGATGACCGGCATTGGGCTGCAGTCTCTGGGCTGCATTTTGTTTTTCAAGTTCCTGCTCTTCCATCTCGGCGTACAGCCTGTCGAACTCCAGTTTCATGACATATTCGTTGCGCTGCGCAACATTGTAGGCGCCGGCCTCCATTGTCTCTACGCGGTAACCGTTCACAAATATCATGGCCTCACATCCCTCCTGGATTATGAAACCATTGAGACCGGCGATAGAATCGAGTTCGCGTTCTGTGATGCGGCGTGCTATCTGACCGGGTTGGAGCCCCCAGATAGCCTTGTTGCGCACAATATTCAGTTCGTCGTTGTTGAATGCATCCAGATTACGCCCCCAAGACGAGGTTTGAGTGTTGCTCTGCTGGGTGCCCTGCTGAACATTTTGCTGCACACCCTGCTGTACAGTGTTTCCACCTTCGGCTCTCATACGCAGATTGCTCATTTTGTTCTGTAGAGCAGCAACGGCATTCTTTATTACAGTATTCTTGTCGCCATGACTGGCATTTCTGTCATTGAGTGCATTTTCTATTTTAGCTATTATATCATTCACCTCTACCTCATCATCATAAGACACGGCATCCTTATGTTCCTTGATCAATCTCTTGAGTTCGGTGCGGGCATTCTTTATGGCATAATCCGCCATGTTGCGCAAAGTCTCATAATCATTCTCCCTGTCGCGCTGCTGTGCATAGCCTTGAGAAAAAGAGCCACCCGTAGCCATGCTGGCAACACCGGCACCTACGCGGGAGAAGAAGCCCTTTTCGGCATCTTGCATAATACCCTGCTCCATCACCTTGGTTCCACATTTTGTGCAGAATTTCTTGCCGGGGATGAGTGTATTGCCACAGGATGGGCACAGCATTGGCTGCGCTGCTTTACTCTGCTCCACCACCTTGGCTCCGCATTTCGTGCAGAATTTCTTGCCGGGGATGAGTGTATTGCCACAGGATGGACACTGCATTGAATGCGTTGCTTTTTCCTGTTCAATCACCTTGGCTCCGCATTTCGTGCAGAATTTCTTGCCGGGGATAAGTGTGTTTCCACAATTTGTGCATTTCATAGTATGTATGTTTTAAAGTTTATTTCGCATGAAAGAGAAGTATCACATTCGTATATTTCTTAATATATTTTTCATTCCATCGAGTTTTTCCTCGAGTACTCCCTGCAGATGGAACCCATAGTCCCTTGCGGCATTCATCAGTTCATCTACCACATACTCCTCGAGGTCAGCATAATCGGTCCACTCATCGAGCTTGTAAAGGTCGATAGACAAGGTTGTTTTACCTTCATTCTCCACCAGCAGGTAATTGGATGTGCGGTCTGCATCGGGATGTTTCCTGTAGCAGTATATCCGCATGCCCACATACATTGTACCGGCGAGCAGCTCAGCAGGAATGGTAAAGCTTATACGCGAATCGGACGGGTCGTTCTCCTCGGCCTCTTCTATTTTCTCTGCCGCATAACGGGCAATCTCCCTGTACTCGTCACAAACTTCATCCTCATCGTAAGCCTCGATCACATACTCACGGTTTACCTTTGGCAACATATTTGAGAAACTTGTCATATTATCAAGCTGTTCATTTATTATTCTCATTCTTTTTACCCATGAAAATTCGCTATAGGCCAGTTCGCACCGGCTTGCCTCAAGAAGAAGGGGAATGCCATTATAATCTATCGTGCAACACTCATCGGCGGTCACATCATCCAAGAATTGCTCACCGGCATAGACATCCAAGCAACCGGCTTCGGTATTCACAAACAACAAGTCATCGGGGTCGCGGCGTTTACCGGCCTTACGCTTTATGCGGCGCACAAGACGAAAGCGTACTGTCTCGCCGTTGGGCAACTCTGCCGGATAATGTACAGGCCACATATTGCCCAACTTCACATGAACATTAGTAAAGATTGCCATATCATGTCATTAAGAACACAACTGTATCAAATATCGTAGTACTTGTTCCTGTTCCTTTCGCCGGTGGCTGCAAGCCAACGGTTGGTGAGTGATGCAATTTCCATCACCTCCTCGCCAAGCTCACTTGTGTAATCCTCATCACATTTCCTGTTAAGCACTTTCATGTAAGCATCCAATGCTTTGATAGTCTTGTTGGCCATTGACTCTGTTATAAGAGCATGTTTGAGTTTGCCAGTAAGCACCTGATCCATTGAGGCCTCTGCAATCAGGAACTCCACAACACTATTCCACCCCGGGAAACGCTCACTACCGAAGTGTATGTGTCTCTCACCAAACTCCGAAGCACCATGCTTCTTGTTGTCATCGATGAGGAACTCACCATTACCACAGTTCAGCAAATTCTTGCAATGGGTAAGAACCATACGTTTCTCAAACACATCGCCAAGATATTTCTTTATCCACAGCAGCTTGTCACTCCAGGCTGTGGGATTGCCCCACGGAGCTGTTGAAAGTATATACACATCATAGTGTTCCTTCAACTTGTGAACAGCCTCAATGGCGCCGGGCATGGGGTCCATCTGCGAGAAGATGCCCGGAACATCATCATAATGTCCCTCATACTCTCTTTTTGCCTCATCACTCAACTTGTCAATTCCCGACTGAAAATTCACAAGCACACCGTCCATGTCAAAAAACAGTTTCCTCTTTTCCATATCTTATATCATTCTTAAAAACATTCCTGCACGTCAATAAATTTGTATTTTGTATTTACCCATCTCTTAAGTGAATCAAAATCACGTTTTTTCCACATCTTTACACACATGGCATAACCGTTACCGTTCTCAATGGGCAGCAAAAGGTCGTCCATATAAAAATCCCATTCGGCGCGGGCAGCCTTGTCTATGTGTTTACCCGCCGTGTACGACAGTATTTCATATCCTCCCTCATCAATATTATCTGGTTGTGAAGGATAGAATAGTTCATTGTAATAGCGACCATGGTAATATTGATTCAGTTTTTCGCAAGGGAAAGCATTGCGCAGCGCATCCATGCCCGATTGGGGATTTTCCTCAAGGTATGCCATAAAGATAGCCAATGCTGCCATTGACTTGGACAGGCGTTTGTTTGGAAAAATCTCCGTGCCACGATGCCTTACAATGTATTTGTTTGTATCTCTATTATTGGGGTTGAACAGTTTATCAAGTTTTTTCTTCTTCCTTTCGTATGCCTGATACGCAATAAGTTTGAACAATTTCTCGTGTGCCGCCCACAACTCATACAACATAGCCATTTCCTCTTCCGTGAACGAGAGTTCTTCAACGCGCTTCTTTCCAACAATCCCGCGGACTTTGTTTTCGGGGAAAGCTGCTACAAAAATTTTATCAAATACATCTTTGTATGCGCCATACAATGCTTTCAGCTGCTCTATTTCATCTTCAGAAATGGCAAGGACATTGTATTGTCTTTCACTCTCATCCAAGTTACAACCCAGGCTCAGTATGTACGAGTCTACAAAGCTCCGTTGTTCCCCAGTCACAATTTGCGCCAATGGTTCTATCACATATACAAGCAGTTCCCGGCAGGTAATGGGTGTGAAACAGTTGCTTTGTGGCAGTACGCCGCTGGGCGAAAGGATAATACCAACACCTTTACCGCTACTCTCTTGCGGATATTCCGTAAGATGACTGCAAATGGTATTCCAATAACCGACAGTCTTTCTGTCGCCCTTTTTACTGTACATCCTGTTCACTATGGCAAGCGGATAAATCAATTCCAACGGTTCATCAGCTGTTTCAAATGTCATTTTCAGTACAGCCCATACATCTATACGGTTTTTCTTGTCGCCGTTCACGCACTTTTCTACTTCCACTCCATCAAGAACCTCAACCTTGTAGTTACCGGCTATTACTTTGGCATAAACGTCACTATTAAAGATGTACCGCCCCATATCTTTGGTTGCAATCAAGCGCATCAACAGCTTTAAAGGCGCATCATTCAGGCCATGCCCGGCATTCGGGTCCAACCACCAGGCAATGAATGCACTGTGACGATTCTCCTTGCGTTGTACCTTCAGTGTTTCAAAAACGGTACGTTTTCCATAACAATCGGCCAATGATTGAAATTCACGACTATTGACAAGTTCCAGTATTTTTCCTTCCATTTACATTCTATTTTTCATGTATAAGTAGTAAAAGCATCATAAATGCCACACATTTTCAATGGTAAGCATCTATACCGGTGAATTCCTTGATCTCTTTCACACTCTTTCCTTTGCACATGAAATAAGTAACCACAACAAATGGTGTCACAAAAGCAAGCCATCCACACTTGAACTCCCATGACAAATCAGCAAGCACAACACCAATTGACCATGCTACCAAACACAATGTTGTGTAAAAAACAAATCCTTTGATAATATTTATTAATGTCCAATTCATAGAATCAACTTTATATATAATTGCACCATTCACTAAGCAAAGTAAGGTATGAACCACCCCGAAAGCGCACCTGCAATAGCGGCAAACACCATTGCTGCAAAACTCCAGTTCTTCAGGTACACATACAGGATTTCTCTCCAACAGAATTTGAAAGTATGATAGAAATATTGTGCATCACCCAGCTGAATCATCCGTCTGTTTGCATAGAGTTGGTATCTGCCAAGTGGAATCAACGGGATGTAGAACAGACTGAAAAAGCTGTAGCATCCACTGCCATTGAAACGTCCGTACAGCACCTCTAAACAACCAAGGATACTCACAAATGTCTCCTGCCCTCCACCAGCTTTCAGCTCTGTCCACATAATATCCTTGACAAATGGATAATAGAGATACTTGCTCAGGAAATAGACCACTGCTGCAATGCAGAACACATTCATCTGCGTGGTGCCCCAATACCCATGCGAAACCCCAAACCAAATGAACGCAGCAATCATGGAATAGCCGATAATGTTGTTCGTGATACTCCAGATAGTCTGTATCGTTTCCTCATAGTCAAGCTCTGCCTTTATCCACTCCAGGCACCCCGGTTCCGATAGGGATTTGAATTTTCTTTTTGCCATATTACACTTTTTTAAGTTTTACACTATAAAATAGTAACCAAGAAAGAAAAATTCATTTTTCAAGGCAACTTTTTTTTAATCTGTCCAACTTTTTGGGGTCAGACCACTGGCAAACCTGTCTTGTTTATAGATTATTTCGGCAGCACATCCCATCTGCAGATATATTTCAATATCGTCAAAAGGTTTATGTAATATACGCACCAGGGCTCCGTGGTCATTCCGCAAGTGTATTTCTTCTGCATCATCGGCAAAAGTCACCTTCTCCAAATTAGGACAATTTAAAAAGGCATTAGGGTCAATCTGCTTCAGTGACCGCGGGAACTTGACTTCCCTCAACGCAATGCAATCCCTGAATGTATATGAATCTACCCAGCCTTGGAATTCACTTGTATAAAAATAGGTTGCAAGCAAAGTACTACACCCTTTACCAAGAATAACATTGCGCAGTGTGCTACCATTTATCTTTGAAGAGCTGTCAGGTTCAACACAAACCGTTTCATTTTGAAATTTCAATTCTACAAATTGTTTTGTAGAAATTTTTGCACCGGATTTAATTCGTAATGCCATAATAAATTATTTTGCCAATATTTTAGTTATTATACTTAGGAAGATCTCTTGTAATAATTTTTATTTCATCTCTTTCACAATCCAGTTCCCGGGAGAGGCCCAGCTTTCGGCGCGCGGACCAAAGCCGGCATTCCTCAGTGCCTGTGCCACCTCGGAGACATGGGGCTGTGTTCCGGTACGTGAGGAAATGACTTGAATCATATAACCTTTGGGAATACCGGCATCAACAAAATCGCGCGGTGCCTGTAATAGATATGTCTTCATTATTAAGGTTGCTTAAATTTGCATAAATTAAGATGTCACATTTTTTACAAAGGAAACAAATAAAAGCGAGCAAAGCCGTTTCATTCCGTTTCATTTGAAGAGTGGATAATTTTTAAGCTATCACTTACTTCATATTATGGTGCTATTTTTTATAAATTTGCACTATGGCACAGAACGAAGAGAATAATTACCACGAAACACTGAAGGCTGATATCGAAAAGATTGCTATGCGCAAGATTGCTGTGAAACGCGATTTTGAGCATTTGAGTGCACACATAATGGACAGGACGGGAGCATATTTAAGCCCCATGACACTGCGCCGTTTTTGGGGTGAACTTGCAGGTGGCAAGTACAATGTACAGCCACGCCGTTACACGCTCGATGCTTTGGCACGCTATACTGGGCATGCCAGTTATGAACAGTATATAAAGAGCCACAACGGCAAGACCGACAGCAGTTTCATAAACAGCGACTACCTTATTTCAAATACATTGAGAAAAGGAAGCTTGCTGCACATTGCCTGGGAACCGGGGCACTACATCATTGCAGAGTACCTGGGATGCGAGATGTTCTCAATAACCGAGAGCCACAAAAGCAAACTGAGCTGTGGCGACACATTCCAGGCGGACACCATAACTCAAGGTGAGCCTCTGTACCTTAACAGGCTGATACATGACGGCGGCGCACCGTGCCGATATGTCTGCGGCCAAAAGATGGGTATAAGATTCAGGCTCCTCGCCACCAACACCACGAAGGTGCAAGAAGAGACCGTTGAAAGCAAAATAAAGTAAGCTGAGACACGATGAGCGATTCCTGTTTTTTGAACGAGGATATAGAATTTGAGAGCATTGAGCGCCTTGAGACAAAAGGTAGCACAAGCGAGGCCTTTGTCGTAAAGATAAAGGGAAAGCTTTATTTCATGAAGAGGTTGCGGGCTGAGTTTATCGGCGACCCCAAATACCGCACTCTTTTCAGGAAGGAATATGAGATAGGCAGTTCACTATCCACGCCATACATCCCCGAATATATCAGGTTGTGCGATGAAGAAGAGAATGCATACATTCTCATGGAATATATCCTTGGTGAGAATATTGAGGAGAAGCTTGTAAGCGACCCGCAATACTTTCACAACGGCCGTAACATTGAAAGGTTTCTTGTCCAGTTGTTTGAGGGTCTTTCCATGCTGCACAAGAGGGATATTATTCACCTGGACATCAAGCCTGGGAACATCATGCTTACCAGGTTCGGGGGCAATGTAAAGATTACCGACCTTGGATTCTGTGCCAATGCAGCCTACCACCGCACGGCGGGCTACACCGCAGGATTCCAATCTCCCGAGGTTGAGGAGAAGCGTTTGGATGCCATTGACGCACAGAGCGACATCTACTCGGTGGGCATGCTGCTGCACAACATTAAAGAATGTACTGGCGCAAAGTTCCCACGCCGGATATGCAACTTCATGAAACGCTGCCTGTGCAAAGAGAAGAAAGGGCGTTTTGCCAATTGCGACGAGGCGATACACTTTTTGAAGAGAGGCAGAATAAACAAGATTGCTGCCATTGCAACAGTATGTGCCATTGTAGCCACAACCGCAGGCGTAATGCTATCGGCAAGCAATGAAGCAAGCAGCGCCGACGGACAGACATCGGTAACATTGCACGGTGTGGAATACCGCATTCTGTCGCACAAGGATTTGACATGCGAGGTTGTAGGAGGCACAGGAATTGACCGTAACATATACATTGACCCCGAAATTACCATTGGCAGCAACACATACCGCACGGTTGCCATAATGGATTCGGCATTCAACCGCAGCGGGATTCTGTCGGTCTATATTCCCGAGGGCATAGAGGTCATCGGACACGGTGCTTTTCACGACTGCGACTCCATTGTAACAATGAACCTGCCAAGCACTGTCAGGGATTTCAATGGCGCATTCATCAGGATGAGCAATGTCAAGAAGATTTCGCTGCCCGGCGTGAAAGCGATTTCAACAGCCGCATTTGTCGATAACAGTTCGGTAGAGAGTATCATTATCCCACATGGTGTCGAACGCATTTGCCGCGATGCCTTTGTGTCGTGCACTGCACTGAAGGAGGTGAGCCTACCGCAGACATTGACAGTGCTTGAGCGCGGTGTTTTCTATAACTGCACATCACTGGAAGAGATTACTATCCCGGCTACAGTCAAGGAGATTGGCGAATATGCATTTTATGAGTGCAAGAGCTTGCACAGTGTCTATTGCAAGGCAATGACTCCACCACGCATAACGGCAATATTCAACACGCCCGGTGTAACGGTATATGTCCCTGCAAGCGCAGTAGATGCCTACAAGAAGGATTTCAACTGGCGCGATTATGATATACAGCCGATGGAGGCAGAGTCTTTTTGAGCGGCATAGCCTTATATTAACACGCAGAGGATGACCCAAAAGTAAAAAAGGGTCATCCTCTTTGCTGAAAGGTTGTATAAAAAGAGCTGTTTTAAGGCTTGCGAAGCCTGAAAAAGCGCAGTTTACTAAGCGTAAATGAGCATTTTGAGGGCGAGCGTAACGAAAAAAGAGCCTTTTTAGTCAGCCTCGTCATTATAATAACTTGGACAATTCCTAAATATTACAGCAACTTAGCAAACAGCTCAATCGCCTGGTACTCGGGCAAGCCAATCTTGTTGAAGAGTGCAGCTGTGCCCTGGGTGCGCTCCTCGGCGCGCTGCCAAAACTCGCGTGCATCCTCGCCGGGGAATGGAACTATATCCTTCTGTGAGAGATGACGGAAGATTGCATGACGCTTGCGGATGAGTTCTTCGGGGCTGAGAGGCACTGCCATGTCGGCAACTGCCAAATCCCACTCTTGCCATGCTCCACGGTAGAGCCAGATGTGACACTCCTTTGCCCAATCGTCGTCCTTGACCTCTTCAAATGCACGCAGCACTGCCTCGATGCAGACACGGTGTGTGCCGTGAGGGTCGGTAAGGTCACCGGCTGCATATATCTGATGTGGCTTAACCTCGCGCATGAGTGCCTTTACAATCTCAATATCATCATCGCTGAGCTTACCTTTCTTTATACCACCGGTCTCATAGAACGGCAAGTTGAGGAAGTGGGCATTGGTGCGGTCATCGAGACCAATTGAACGGCAGGCAGCGCGTGCCTCGGCACGGCGTATCGCGCCCTTGAGGTCGAGCAATTTGCGTGGCTCGGGCTCGCCAACCTTCTTGTTTGCAATGATTTCGCGTATCTCGTCAAAGGCATCTCCAAAGCCCATCTCCTTTGCGGTATCGATGTTCTGCAACACAACATCGTCATAGACAGCGACATTGCCCGATGTCTGGTATGCCACATGCACATCGTGTCCCTGCTCAATGAGGCGGTTGAATGTTCCACCCATTGAGATTACATCGTCATCGGGGTGTGGTGAGAAGATGATTACTCGCTTGGGGAATGGTGACGAAGAGACAGGGCGTGTGCTGTCATCGGCATTGGGTTTACCGCCCGGCCAGCCCGAGATTATGTGCTGTATCTCGTTGAACACACGGATGTTGATCTTGTCGTATGTATCCACACGCTCCAAGAGATCGGAGAGCGAGTTCTTTATATAATCCTGATGTGTGAGCTTGAGGATTGGCTTGTCGACAGTCTGGCACAGCCAGATGACTGCCTTGCGTATGAGTTTGTCACTCCACTCGATTGGAGGCGCAACGAGCCATGGTTCCTTTACGCGTGTGAGTTCCTGGGCTGCAGCCTCATCAATGACCACCTGAACATCGTCGTGATTCTGCAGGCATGTAACAGGGTACTCCTCGTTAACCTCACCCTCAATGAGTCTGTGGGCTACAGCTGCTTTGTCCTCGCCCCACATCATGAGTACGATTTTCTTTGCGCCCATAATTGTCTCTAAGCCCATGGTTATTGCCATCTTGGGAACTTCGTTGGGGTTTGAGAAGAACTTGTCCTGGTTCTTGCGTGTGTTGTAGCTCAACTGCACAAGACGGGTTGTTGAGTGGGCATAGCTGCCGGGCTCGTTGAAACCGATCTGTCCAAGCTCGCCCACGCCCATAATCATGAGGTCGATGCGGCCGTCAACCATCTGCTCATACTTGCGGCAGTAGTCGTTGACCTTGTCGCGTGCAACAGTGCCGTCGGGGAAGTGGACATTCTCGGGCTTTATGTCAATATACTTGAGGAAATCCTCGTTCACGCGGTGGTTGCGGCTCTGTGGCGACGCAGGTTCCATTGGGTAGAACTCGTCAAGGCTATACACCTCGACATTGGCAAAGCTAACCTCGCCGGCGCGGTAACGGTTCACCAGTTCGGCATAGAGACCAAGCGGTGAGCGGCCTGTCGAGAGGCCAAGCGCAAAGAGACGGTTCTCCTTGTGGGAGTTGATTGCAGCGACTACAATGTCGGCAGCCGCCTTGGCACCCTCGTGCTCGGTGGGGCATATCATTGTAGGTACTTTCTCGAATTTACAGATACTCTCTATCGGGGCCGAGACAGGCAATTCGCCTATCTTTGGCAATACAAATTTTGGATTCATAATATTAGTTGTTTAAGTTTTGGTTTTTAAGTTATTTCGTTTTCTTTATTTGCTTTTTGCTCCCCTCCGTCGCTCCGCGACACCTCCCCTCGAAGAGTGGAGGAGCTTTTTTGTCATTGCTATTCCAGCTCTCCCACTTTGATTAAGGTCTTGCTTTCACCTTTCACCTTTCACTTTTCAGTTTTTCTATTCATAATCTCCGATGCCGGGAGGCCTTTCTCAAGCAGCATCTTCATGTAGCGCATGTGAGGATCGGTGTGACGGAAGAACATCTTGTAACCCTCGCAAAGCACATTCATATATGGTTCGCCGTTCTTTGCATAGGCAAAGCGGTGCTTGGGACACTCGCCATGGCAAAGGAAATAGTAACTGCACCGCTTGCACTCCATTGGCAGGGCATCGCGCTTGTCGCGTCCGAATGTCTGTTGCTCGGGGCTGCGGTACATCTCGGCAAGTTCCTTGTCCATGATGTTGCCCAAACGGTATTCGGGATAGACGAAGTGGTCGCATGAGTAGACATCGCCGTTATGTTCCACCACCAATCCATCACCACAAACCTCGCCAAAGGCACAGAGCGACGGTTGCACACCGCACCAGTTGGCAAGCGTAACATCAAACAGTTGCACGAAGCAATGCCCTACATCGAACTTCATCCACTCGTCAAAGACATCGCACATGAACTGTCCATATCCTTTTGCCGACACCGACCAGGGTGCTTCAACGGC
>JAFOCD010000224.1 GCA_017381475.1 Bacteroidaceae bacterium | reverse complement strand
TTTTTATCAAATAAAAAGTAACACACTGCATATCTTAAACAAAGGTGGTGGTCAATCGACCACCACCTTTGTTTAAGTGAGCACTCCTCGTTATACTATCATTATTTTCCTTTATTCTTCCTTAATATCAAGGAAGCGATATAGATTACACCCCACAAAATTACCTATTACAAGACAAGGATAAAGCAGCAGAATTTCGCCTATATGGTGGCTTGTATATGTATTGAACGGTGCAGCCATGTAGTAGAACGCATCGGCCAGACAGTGTGGGAAACCGCAGTAGATGAAGAGAGGCACACCGAAAAGCAGTGCCAATGGTTTTCCCTGACGGGCGAAAGTAACGACTGTTGTCATGATGAAACCGCAACCTATCGCAAGCATACCGGCCTTCAATGGTCCAAGGGCAAGACGGCTTTCAAGTATCGGCTGAGCCTGTTCCCATGTCAGATTCATTGGAGAACAGCGCAACAGCAATGCTACAAACATACAACCCATGATATTACCCATGAGGATGAAGAGCAGTTCGCCAATTGCTCTGAAGAAACGGCTACGGCCGGCATCATCGCGAAAATCGACGAAACCTGCTGTACCTGTGTAGAGCTTGAGCTTGTAGTTCACTACGGTCAAAAGACCGAATGAGAATAGGATGGCACCAAGGACCTCGAGTCCCTTGCTGCGACAAGCCAGATATCCCCAGCCTGCAATACCGACAGCAATTCCCGAAAGAACCGATGAACGGAATGTATTTGCTGACATTTTGTAAGTATTTGCCATATTTTAGATGAGTTTATTAACGAAATTAGATTAAACGCCCTGCGCCGGCTATCATATTGCGCACTGTCTCGTTGAACACACGCTCCTGCATAAGTTGCTCTAATGGAATGTGCATTCGGTAGTTCCAGCAATGGTCGCGGTTCGACGGGATATTGATGCGCTCGTCATCGGGGTTCTCGCGACGCAGACGCTCGTCCATTGCCATCCAGTCCTGCCAAGCAAACAGTGCGAATGCCGAAGGCGAGGCAAGATGCTGCAACAATATTGCATGAGCGACACGACCATCCATTTCAAGCGGTGCCTTGCCATCGAAACCAAGCACGCAGTTATAGAACTGCTGCGACATTGCCTCATCCTCGCGCCACCAGCCACGGAGCGTGCTCATGTCGTGGGTAGATGGTGTTGCAACAGAGAGGTATGGATATCGTGCCGGGTTGGCGAATGTCTCGCCATAGAGCTTTGGCATTCGCTGGATTTCGAGCGAGAGAACCTGGAGGTTCTTCATAACCCAGGGCACACAGGCCGGAATCATTCCCAAATCCTCGCCACAGGCTGTCATTGGCGTTGAGAGAAGCAGCGGAGTGAGCTTGCGTGTTCCCTCGCGGAACCAGAACATTGTGTGGCGGTTATAGAAATAGTCCTCGTAGAGGTGGTCATAGGCCACACGGTCACTCTGGGCAAGCTGCACATAGGACTCGGTCTCATAGCCAAGAATGCGGGGCACAAAGAGCTGCGGGTTATTGAGGTCGCGCATGAAAAGCACCTTGCCATAGATTGCAAGCAGTGCATCCTTCATCGCCTGCGGCAATTTGGGAGTGCGCTCATATATGTAGTAGGCCAATGTGTTGGCATTCTCCATCTCGGGTTTGAAACGGTATGTTCCATCGGCGTTTGCATCAAAGAAAGCATCCACTATCTGCTTTGCCTTGCGTGGGAAGTGTTTCTTGAGCAATGTATCGTCGATATATGGAACTGTGTGCACCGCCTCATCGAATGCAAAACCAGACATTGTTATCTCCTCGACAGAAAGCGGACGGTTGGGAGAGAAGCTGCCGGCAAGACCGCTCTTTGCGGTGCGTGGGATTTCCCATATACGGAAGAAACCGAGTATGTGGTCTATGCGGTAGGCATCGAAGAAGCATGACATGTACTGCAGACGACGGCGCCACCATGCATATCCGTCACCTGCCATCACCTGCCAGTTGTATGTGGGGAAGCCCCAGTTCTGACCATCGGCTGCAAACATATCGGGAGGCGCACCTGCCGACACGGAGAGGTTGAACTGCTCGCTGTCGCACCACACATCGACACCATTTGGTGCCACACCAATGGGGATATCTCCCTTGAGGGCTACGCCACAGCTGTTGGCATAGTCATGGGCAGCAGACAACTGTGTGAACAGCAGATACTGCACATAGCAATGAAAACGCATCTCATTGACAGCATCGGGGTACTCGGCAACGACACGCTCTGTAGTGGTGCTGTCATAACGGGAATACTCGCCCCAGTCCCAGATGTTGCTGTGCAGACGCGATGAGAGGAAACGGAAAAGCGCATATGGTTTCAGCCAGCGTTCCTGCTCTTTCTCAAATGCCACATAACCATCGCTTGCTAGCACATCGGCACCCACCTCGTCAAACAGTTCGCGCAGATAGTTTATCTTCAGGCGGTAGGTCTTTGAATAGTTCACCACAGGCAAGGCATTGAGTGCCTCACGCTCCTTCTGGTAGTAGGCATTGCGGCGCGGCTTTGACAGCTCGGGCAACACGGACATATCGGCATATATCGGGTTCAGCGCGAACACCGAAACACAGTTGTAGGGATAGGAATCCTCGTTACCGCCATAGACGGTAGTATCGTTCACCGGCAAGAGCTGCAGGATCTTCTGCCCTGTAGACACAAGCCAGTCGGTCATCAATCTTATATCGCCGAAATCACCGATTCCCCATCCATGTGCCGAGCGCAATGAGAAGAGCGGAATTACCGTTCCTGCCAGGCGGAGCGAAGGGGCATCGAATGTCAAGGCATCGAGCTGATAGAAATAGTTGGTCGATGGCTCGAAATCGGGCAACAGGATATGGCGGTTCTCGCCATCTTCCCAACGCACCGTGCCGTTCTCATCAACAGCTATAAACTTATAGTAGAGACCACCACTCCAAAGTGTTGACACATCAAAGGTCACGCTCCAGCGGTTGGGCACACGCTGCTGCATCGGCAACGCCTTTGCAGGTTCCCAACAACCCAAAACATCGGCATCACCCACAAGGTGCAGACGCTCGCCGCTTCGCAAGCCTGTGGCATAGACCGAGAAGGTCACGCTACGGTTATACCAGTTCACCGAGGGCTCATCCAACTGTATCTGTTGCTTGTCGAAGAAACGAAAAAGATTGGTGCGGGTATAGTACCCGGCCGGAGAGTCGAGCCACATGTCGTGAACAATGTAATTGCGGTTCACGCAGTTGAAACGCAAGGTATGCGGTGTACCTGCCCACTCCGAGCAGAGGACATTGCTACCCTGACGCAATTCATAGCCGTAGTTTATATGCTTGTGGCCATCGGGCACTTCGAGAGAACACTGCCACCATCCCTTCTGCACTTCACGCAGTGACAGAGTGTTTTCGGAGGCTGTATTTCCACCGTCGAGATTATAGCACAGATGCAATGCGGCACTGTCGCTGACATTGTATCTTATGTTGAATTCTATAAAATGCATTATGTATCGGAAGTTATTTTATAAACCACGCGAAAATACAAAAAAATATCAATAACGGCAAGACGAACAATACCACATAATGGCAAAAAGGGGAAAATATCACCCAACACCCTTGCCATTTGTAATATTTGGGTTATTTTTGCAAAAAATTGGTTTAAAAACTTAGAGTTTTTATCATTTCGCAATACCGGAACGATAAGAATCAAGGGAAACATCCTAAGTCTTTCCATTGTTATATGAAGAACATTCTTTGCTACATAAAGACCGTACTTCTGCTTTTGTTGCTTGTACTTTCTGTACCGCAAGCAATGGCACAGAAACAGGGCAAGAAACCATTCACCGTTGTCATTGATGCCGGGCATGGTGGTGTTGACCCAGGAGCATTAGGCAAGAAGTCGCAAGAGAAGAACATTAACCAGAGCGTATCGAACATGCTTGCGGAACTCATCAAGAAGGAGTACCCTGAAGTGAAGGTAATCTTCACCCGTACAACCGATGTCAAGATACCGCTTGCAAAGCGTGCCGACATAGCAAACAAGGCAAATGCAAACCTGTTCATCTCAATCCACTCAAATGCGAGCAAGAACAGGAAAGCCAATGGTTGCCAGACATTTACACTAGGTTCGGGCAGCGATGCCGAGGCAAAGGCTGCCGCTATGTATGAGAATGAGGTAATCCTCACCGAGGACAACTTCGAGGAGACATATAAGGGATTTGACCCGCGTTCAAGCGAAAGCTACATCATATTTGAGCTGATGCGTAGCCATGACATGGAGCTGAGCGTTAAACTGGCTGAGATGGTGCAGAGCGGCATGGTAGAGAGCACCAATCTGTTCGACCGCGGAGTTTCGTCGGCCGGTTTCCTTGTGTTACACCGCACTGTAATGCCAAGCATCCTTGTAGAGTTGGGGTTCATTTCCAACAGTAAGGACGAAAACCTGATTGCATCGAAAGAGGGGCAGGAAAAACTCGCAAAGGGTATCTTCAATGGCTTTGCACAGTATTATGAGCTATACGGCAAAAGCAAGGAAAGCAAGAATGCTGACACTGAGAAGGAGGAGAATATTGAAAGCACAGCACAAACAGCAGAAAAGAGCGACAAGCCTGTTTTCAAGATACAGATAATGACAGCCAGCAGCAAGCTCAAGAGTGACGACAAGAGACATAAGGGCCTGAAAACCGATTATTACATAGAGAACGGAACATATAAATATACATACGGCGAAAGCGAGAATTATAACGAAATCCTTAAATTGAAGAAAAGTATTTCGGACAAGTTCAAGGATTCCTTCATAATTGCGTTCCTTAACGGAAAGAAGATCAACACTCGCGAAGCCATTGAAATATTTAAAAACCAGACGAAATGAGCAGAATAAAAAAAGTTTCTCGTGAATTATGGGTTGGTATACTAGGTATTGCCGCCATTTGCATCGTATATTTTCTAATCAATTTCTTTAAGGGAGTTGACATATTCGACGACAATGACAAATACAAGATTGAGTTTGCAAACATTGGCGAAATAACAAATTCGGCACCGGTGTACATAAACGGTTGCAAAGTTGGAAACGTGAGTAGTATTGACCACGATTTCAACAAAAGCAAGACCGTATTCGTTACCGTAAGTATTGACAAGGGACTAAAACTTCCCGAAGGAAGTTATGCCGAGATTCACAACAAATTGATGGGTGGCAGCACCATTAACCTTGTTTTGGGCGAAGGAGAGGGAACTATAACACCCGGCTCAACAATAGAAGGTATACTTGATGCCGGCACACTTGGCGAAGTGAAAAAGATTGTGCCACAAGTTGAGGCCATGGTCCCTAAAGTAGATTCTGTCCTCACATCACTGAACGAAATTCTGTCAAACCCAGCCATCAACAAGACAATAAACAACATTGAGTCTATCACCTCATTGTTCACCAGCACATCGGAACAAATCAACAACCTGGTAGGCAACGAGTTTCAGGACGCAGCCGACAAATTGATAAAGTTGGAAGATGACTTATTGAAAGTGTCGGCACAACTCAATGAAATTGATTTTGAGAACATGGTTGGCAGCCTTGAAAATTCACTTAACAACATTCAACAGATTACCACTGCATTCAACAGCAAGGAAGGTACAGCCGGCATGTTATTAAAAGACACAACACTCTATTGCAGACTCAACGATGTCTGCTCAACAGCCATTAACCTGCTTGAGGATTTAAAGGCAAACCCCAAACGTTATGTACATTTTTCAGTTTTCGGTAAAAAGAATGACAAATAAGTTCCATTCCAACATTGGAAGAAAGGATGAAAAAGATTGGCACCGCCAATCTTTTTTTTATCTCACGAACTCTACTTTGTATAGAAAATCACCATGACGGTCGTATACATTCAATATATAACGACCCGAAAGAAAACCCCTGACATCAAAACACGATTTAAACTTTTCCGCATAAACCTCACGGCCATATTGATCAAGAACCTCTATGCGCTGTCCCCATGAGAGTGGCTCCGGCAAGCGGAGAATATCACCACGAAGCATTCTGCCACCCATGGTTGCCACCACATATAGCGGTTCACTCTCAACACCACATGCATCAACTGCAGTAATAGCCATTGCAATCTCTCGGTTGGTACGGCAGTTATAGCGGAAACAGGTATCAGTCAATGATGTTGCTACAAGATTGTTACTATTATCAACATCTACACTGTCGCCAAAGGCTGCATATATATTGTAGCGCACTGCAGGATAGCCGGCAAGTGCCGGCACGCTACCCCATTGCAAGGAAACACCCTCCATATCACGAGCAGAGCCAACCAATGACGGAGTAGACGGAGCAGGAGCAATCCAATCCATCGGTGGCACAAGTGCCGGAGATTTATATATTTTGGTATATATGTCGCGTGCACCGCTTGCGTTGCCCACAAGATGAGCCGTGCGGAACATCATCACGCCATTGGCGGCCGCCGTGCGCGAAGTACGCATCTGCCGTTCTATCTCAACAGCAGGCCATCCGCCATGCTGCGGACAAAGACGATAGATTCCAATTCCCGGAACTATGTGACGACCGTTGCTATTCTCGCACCAGTCACGGACAAATGGATAGAAATTATTGCCGTTGAAATAGAGCATGGGGAAAAGGATGTCCATAATTCCGTCGCGCAGCCAACCCTGTGCATCCTGACAGACTGTATTGTATGCATCCCAACCAAGCGAACTGTAACGGGTGAGATTATTATATTTTCCTAGCGGAGCACAACTTACACGCACCCATGGTTTCAGTTCCTTGACCGATGAATATACCGATGATGCAATGTTGGTTATGTTTGAGCGACGCCATGCGGCAAGCGACTTTCCCCTGCCATGCTTGCGGTAGAGAACCCCATCGGGGTAACCATCAATGGTATCGGGGTAACGGACATAATCAAGATGGATGCCGTCAACATCATAGTTCTGTACTATTTCCTTTACAAGTGATGTTATGTATTCGGCGGTTGCAGGATTTCCTGGTTCCATGTACCAGTTTCCTTTGTATCGGGTACACAAGCTATTTCTTTTGCTTGGCAGAGACCTCCTGCCCAGACGCTGTACATGCTCAACTTTGCCAAGCGGCAGGGTCACAAGCCACGCATGTAGCTGGATTCCACGCTTATGGCACTCTTCAATGGCAAAAGCCAAAGGGTCATAACCGGGATTCTTGCCCGGCACCCCTGTGAGCACATGCGAGAATGGTTCTATTGACGACGGATATATGACATCGCCACGCACCCTAACCTGCAGAAGAACTGTATTTATGTGCATTGCCTTCAAGGAATCGAGCAGCACCACCATCTCATTTTTCTGCACCTCGACATCGGCAGGAGTATTTATCCTGGTATGAGGCCAGTCGAGATTCTCTATTGTAGTGAGCCATACGGCACGATATTCATATTTGGGAGACTGCGCCTCCTGTGGGCGATAATCGCCGACAAGGTATTGCGAATCGTTGCCATACACAGCAACCTGAGCCGACGCAAAAAGCGGCAGCAATAGCAACATCACAATCACACACTGCAATCTACTCATAATTAGAATTAAATTATCACAAAAGTACTCATTTTTATGTCATTTTTTGAATGATTTTCCAATTATTTTGTACATTTGCGATTACGACCGCTGAATAAGCTATGCTTCATCAAACAAAAACCATGGCAAAAAGCGTTGCATTCAATGTCAAATAGATAAACGAAATAAATCATTGCTTTATGACAAAGACTAAGAAATTCATTACTTGTGACGGAAACCAGGCAGCTGCACATGTTGCCTACATGTTTTCCGAGGTAGCAGCCATCTACCCTATCACACCATCGTCAACAATGGCCGAATATGTTGACGAGTGGGCGGCACAGGGCCGCAAAAACCTTTTCGGCGAGACAGTTATGGTGCAGGAGATGCAGTCAGAAGGTGGTGCTGTAGGCGCATTGCACGGCTCATTGCAGGCCGGTGCTTTGACAAACACCTTCACAGCTTCGCAGGGCTTGCTGCTCATGATTCCAAATATGTACAAGATTGCCGGTGAGAAGTTGCCAACAGTGTTCCACGTATCGGCACGCTCGCTTGCAGGTAACTCATTGAGTATATTCGGTGACCATATGGACGTTATGGCTTGCCGCCAGACAGGTTTTGCAATGCTCTGCGAGGGCTCGGTACAGGAGGTCATGGACCTTGCACCGGTATCCCACCTCTCTACATTGAAGAGCCGCATTCCATTCCTTAACTTCTTTGACGGATTCCGTACATCGCACGAGATACAGAAGATTGAGCTCATTGAGCAGGAGGAGATTGCTCCGCTTGTTGACTGGGAGAGCATCCAGGCCTTCCGCGACAGAGCACTGAGCCCATCATCGCCCGTTGTACGCGGTACAGCCGAGAACCCCGAGACATTCTTCACACACAAGGAGAGCGAAAACCCATTCTACAACGCTGTTCCCGACATCGTTGCCGAGTACATGAAGGAGATTTCGGCTATCACAGGCCGCAACTACGCTCCGTTCACATACTATGGAGCCGAGGATGCCGACCGCGTAATCATCGTCATGGGCTCGGCTACCGAGGCCGTAAAGGAGGCTATCGACTACATGAGCGAAAGAGGCGAGAAGGTCGGTTTGGTAAGCGTTCATCTCTACCGTCCGTTCTCGGTGAAATACCTTGCTGCCGTAATGCCAAAGACTGTAAAGCGCATTGCTGTGCTTGACCGTACAAAGGAGCCCGGAAGCAACGGCGAGCCATTGTACCTCGATGTTGTAGAGGCATTCAACAGCACTCCCGAGTTGCAGGCTATCAACCCGGTAATCGTTGGTGGCCGTTTCGGTTTGAGTTCTTGCGACACGACACCGGCCATCATCATGGGCGTATATGAGAACCTTGCACTGCCTGAGCCGAAGAACCACTTCACTTTCGGCATCGAGGACGATGTCACATTCCTCTCACTCCCCAAGAAGGAGGAGATTGCGGTTGTTGACGGCATGTTCGAGGCGAAGTTCTATGGCCTTGGTGCCGACGGCACCGTAGGTGCAAACAAGAACTCCGTGAAGATTATCGGTGACAACACTAAGAAGCACTGCCAGGCATACTTCTCATACGACTCAAAGAAATCGGGTGGCTTCACCTGTTCACACTTGCGTTTCGGTGATAAGCCCATCCGCAGCACATACCTGGTGAACACACCAAACTTTGTAGCATGCCACGTTCAGGCATACCTGCGCATGTACGATGTGACACGCGGATTGCGCAAGGGCGGTACATTCCTGTTGAACACTGTTTGGGAGGGTGATGAACTGGTAAAGAACCTGCCTAACAATATCAAGCGTTACTTTGCCCAGAACAACATAACCGTCTATTATATCAACGCAACAAAGATTGCCCAGGAAATTGGCCTTGGCAACAGAACAAATACCATTCTGCAGAGTGCATTCTTCCGCATCACACAGGTTATCCCTGTTGACCTTGCCATTGAGCAGATGAAGAAGTTCATCGTGAAGTCATACGGCAAGAAGGGCCAGGATGTTGTTGACAAGAACTATGCAGCCGTTGACCGTGGCGGCGAGTACAGACAGCTTGCCGTTGACCCCAACTGGGCAAAATTGCAGGACGAGACACCCGAGAAGCGCAACGAACCCGAGTTCATCACAAAGATTGTACGCACAATCAATGCACAGAACGGTGCCCAGTTGCCTGTTTCGGCATTCAAGGGACTCGAGGACGGTACATGGCCTGTCGGTACATCGGCCTACGAGAAACGTGGCGTGAGTGCATTCGTTCCAAGATGGAATGCCGAGAACTGTATCCAGTGTAACCGTTGTGCATTTGTATGCCCCCACGCATGTATCCGCCCGTTTGTCATGGATGAGAAGGAGAGCGCAGGCATCAACGCCGACAAGATTGAGATGAAGGCTCCTGCAGCCATGAAGGGCATGCACCTGCGCATTCAGGTGAGCCCGCTCGACTGTCTTGGTTGCGGCAACTGTGCCGACATCTGTCCCGGACATCCAAAGACCGGCAAGGCTCTCACAATGGTTCCATTAGAGGAGGAGAGACACGAGGCTGCAAACTGGGACTACTGCGTGAAGAACGTGAAGAGCAAGCAGTCGCTTGTTGACCCAAAGAGCAATCCAAAGAACTCACAGTTCGCAACACCGCTCTTCGAGTTCTCGGGTGCATGTTCAGGTTGCGGTGAAACACCATACGTAAAATTGCTGACACAGCTCTTCGGTGACCGTCAGATTGTAGCAAACGCAACAGGCTGTTCATCAATCTACACAGCATCGGTTCCATCTACACCTTATACAACCAACGAGAAGGGCGAAGGCCCGGCTTGGGCAAACTCATTGTTCGAGGACTTCTGCGAGTTCGGTTTGGGTATGAAGCTTGCCGAGAACAAGATGCGCGCACGCCTTGAGCACCTGCTCACCGAGATGCAGACCTACCGCAGCTGCCCCGAGGAGATAAAGGAACTTGCACAGAAGTGGATTGACAACAAGAACAACGCCGAGATAACAAAGGAGCTTGCTCCAGCAATCATCAGCGCATGCGAGGAGTACGAGAGCGACGCAAGCCAGCAGATTCTTGCAATCAAGCAGTACCTTGTGAAGCGTTCACAGTGGATTATCGGTGGCGACGGTGCATCATACGACATCGGCTACGGCGGTCTCGACCATGTTATCGCATCGGGCGAGGATGTGAACATCCTTGTACTCGACACCGAGGTTTACTCCAACACCGGTGGACAGTCGTCAAAGGCGACACCGCTTGGCGCCATTGCCAAGTTCGCCGCTGCCGGCAAGCGCATCCGCAAGAAAGACCTTGGCATGATTGCCACAACATACGGTTATGTATATGTAGCACAGATTGCCATGGGCGCAAGCTATGACCAGTGTCTGAAGGCTATCCGTGAGGCCGAGGCTTATCCGGGTCCATCATTGGTAATTGCATACGCTCCATGTATCAATCACGGTATCAAGCGCGGTATGGGCAAGGCACAGGCCGAGCAGGCTGCAGCCGTTGAGTGCGGCTACTGGCACCTGTGGCGCTACAACCCTTCACTCGAGGACGAGGGCAAGAACCCATTCTCACTCGACAGCAAGGAGCCACAGTGGGAGAAATTCCAGGAGTTCCTGCAGGGCGAGGTGCGCTATGCTGCCCTTGCAAAGCAGTTCCCGACCGAGGCACACGAACTCTTCGAGGCTGCCGAGGGCATGGCGAAAAAACGCTACGCAAGTTACCAGCGCATGGCGAAGCTCGACTGGAGCGGAGAAGAGGCTGCTGAATAAGAAGTTCATACATACTCAATTAGAATCCGGCACGCAAAAGCGTGCCGGATTTCGTTATACCAACTTTCCTGCGCATCGAACATTCATTTCCGCAACATTGTTATTCTTTACGATTTTAACCAACAAAAAAAGGATAACTATGTCTACATTAACAAAAAGTGTAAAAATGGGCGTGGCAACGCTGGCCATCATGAATGTGACAGCGGTCGTGTCGCTACGCGGATTGCCGGCTGAGGCCGAATACGGCATCAGCTCAGCTTTCTACTACCTGTTTGCCGCCCTTGTATTCCTGATTCCCACATCATTTGTGGCAGCAGAACTTGCCGCAATGTTCCAGGACAAGCAAGGCGGCGTGTTCCGCTGGGTGGGCGAGGCGTTCGGCAAGAGAATGGGATTTGTAGCCATTTGGCTACAGTGGGTCGAGAGTACAATATGGTACCCCACGGTGCTTACATTCGGAGCTGTGTCGCTTGCATTCATCGGTATGAATGACAGTGCCGACATGACACTCGCATCAAACAAACTCTACACACTTGTGGTGGTACTTGCAATCTACTGGGCTGCAACCTACATCTCGCTCAAGGGACTCGGTTGGGTGAGCAAGGTGGCAAAAGTAGGTGGTCTCATCGGTACAATCATTCCTGCCTCGCTATTGGTGTTGCTTGGCATCATCTACTTAATTGGCGGCGGAAAGTCCCAGATGGACTTTGGCGGCGATTTCTTCCCCGACATCACCAAACTCGACAATCTTGTCCTCGCATCGGGTATATTTCTTTTCTATGCCGGCATGGAGATGACC
>JAFOCD010000223.1 GCA_017381475.1 Bacteroidaceae bacterium | reverse complement strand
GCGTTGGCGGTTGCGGACATATACGATGGCCGATCCCGGCACGCGGCTGAGGATATGTACTATCTCATCGGCTTTCTTGTTGGTCTCACGCACCACATAACTGAGATTGCTACGGAGGAAACTCTTGCGCAGCACATTCTTTTGGCGGAAGGCCAATCGCTCTTGGATGTCGTCTACCACCTCTGGTGTCGCCGTAGCGGTGAGTGCCAAGATTGGCACCTCTCGCCTTATCGCCTCATCGCCTTTAGCCTTTCGCCTAATAACCTCCCTAATCTCCGCAATCTTCAGGTAGCTTGGACGGAAGTCATACCCCCATTGCGAGATACAGTGGGCTTCATCCACGGCGATGAGGCAGATGGGCAGGCGAGCTAATCGCTCGCGAAACTCCTCGGATTCGAGTCTTTCGGGGGAGACATATAGGAAGTGATAGGGTCCCCACATGCAGTTGTCTAATGCGGTTTTCTGCTGTTCGTAGCTCATACCTGTGTAGATGGCAGCAGCGTGTATGTCACGACGGCGCAGGTTCTCCACTTGGTCTTTCATCAAGGCGATAAGGGGTGTGATGACAAGGCATAGACCGTTCATGACCATCGTTGGCACTTGAAAGCATAGGCTCTTGCCGCCACCTGTAGGCATGAGTGCCAAGGTGTCGCGACCGTCTAAGACGGATTGGACGATCTCCTCCTGTAAAGGGCGAAAATCGTCGTAGCCAAAATATGTCTTTAGTGCTTCGCGTGCGGTCATGGATAAAAAGTACGAACTATGAGTGATAAGTTATGAGTGATAAGTTATGCGTTTATGGTGCAAAGGTACACATTTTTTCTGACATATACAAATAGATATTTCATAATTCGTTAAAAAGGCGTTTTCTTATAAGTTACTTTCTGCTAGACCTTGCCTTATTCCACCGACCGACAACCGAGAGACGACCGAGAAAACTCCGACTCAACTCCCTGCCCACAAAAAATGCTGTTTATTAAGATAGCTTCCCTAAAAAGGTTGGACTCCTTTCCTGAAAAAGTTTACTCTTTTCCTAAAACTGTTGACTTATCTGTTTTTAAAGAAAAATCGCCCAAAAATCACCCTTTTCTTGCACATCTCGAAAAAAAAGTGTATCTTTGCACCCAAATATCCAAAAGAATTGACATGCGCAGCAACGAAATCTCATATTTCATCTCTTTTTGCATTGAGCAATACAAGCAAAAACACCATCTGACAGGCGAGCAGGCAATGCTTGAACTGGACCAATATGGCGTATTGGAATATTTGGAGGAGTTTTATGAGGTGCTGCATACACAAAGTGCGCAATGGATTGTAGAAGATATTGACAACTATATCAATCAGCGAAAACCATGAAAGTTTATCACGGCAGTTTAGAGTGTGTTGAGACACCTGAGATTCGCGAGCCAAATCGCACCCTTGATTATGGTAGCGGATTCTATACCACGACTTCGTATGAGCAAGCCGAGGAGTGGGTGCGTAGAAAGATGAAGGGCAACCGTGCAGCCAAAGGCTTTGTCAATGAATACGAATTGGATATAGACAAGTTGCAATCGGTTAAATGTTTGCTCTTTGAATCTCCGACCGACGAATGGATAGATTTCGTGATGAACAACCGCCTAAATAAAGACTTTACTCACAATTACGATATTGTATATGGTCCTGTTGCTAACGACCGTGTATATACATGCTTTGCCTTGTACGAAGGTGGATTGATGAGCAAACAAAACTTGCTTGCAGAGTTGAAGACATACGAACTCGTTGATCAATATTTGTTTCACACGGAGCAAGCATTACAACTATTAACATTCACCAAAGCGCACGAGATACTCTTATGACCGAAGTGACCCAAAATAATTTGCATTTGCTTTTGCCTTCCAAAGTGAGTTGGTTGGCAGATATGTTGTGTGCAGAGAAGCATATCAGCGTTATTGAAGCCATGCGACAAATCTACTCTTCTGATATGTACAAACAATTGGAACAAGAGAGCACCAAACGTTGGCACGAAGGTCCCGTTGCTTTGTACCAAGAATGGATGAAGAAATAACTAACAATAATAACCCCTAAAATCACTTATTACTCATCACTCATAGTTCTTATCTCGCCTAAATGGCTCGAACGATTTTTACATAACTAATCCGCAACGATTACCGTTGCCCGACATATTTAATATAGCGTTATAAGCCCAGACTTGATTGTTTGAAAACTGGACACTTTCAAATTATCAATTTATCTATTCAAGTACGGTTTATGCACGCTCATGCTTTCAGCGTGAGTTTTCCGTGCGTAGATTTGAATAGATAAGGTAGTCCAGAACCTCAAACAATCAAATTGAAGCGAACGAAAGTTCACGCTTTTTGTATGTATATACTAACCTATTATATCAACCTTATAAAACATAAACATATGAAAACAAAATTACAATCTTCTCGTTTGATGAGCATAATCAGTTTGCTGATACTATGCTTATATGCCAATAGCGCATGGGCGACAAATGTGAGCAAAGCAGACATTGACGGTGCTATCGGCATCAATGTTGCTACGCAAAAAATGGATGTGAGCGGCAGTATAGCCGACAAGATGCCCATTCCTGTGGGGGATGTGCATAAGCCAATGACCGCCGATTTGATGTTCGGAAAACAGGCATTGAAAACAAATCTGCAACAAACAGGAGGCAAAACACGTAGTATTTCCTTAGATGGAAAGGTAGCAACTCCTCGCAAGGCTCCTACCAAGACCGCCGTTAATGTGTCCGGTCTTATTGATGCAAGCACATTGGCGGACAATGCAGAAATTGTCTTGACAGGCAACACCAACCTCTTCATGAATGTCAATAAGACTCTCAAATGTATCAGCGGTGATTATACACTGACCATTAGTGGAGGTAATATACTGACCATTAACAACCCCAACGGCGCAGGTATTGAAGTCAAATCGTTGAATAGTACTGCTCCGTTAAACATAACTGCGAGAGACAATGCTATCGCCACAACGAATGTTGCCGGTGATGTTACCATTAACGGAAACTTGACCGCAGAGACGACAGGAGATAAATATTTTTGTATTGTCGGAAAGAAAGTAACCTTGATTGGTGGAACGATGACGATTACCTCTGTTACGAATGCTGTTGTATCGTATGGCGACATGATACTTGGCGGGGACATTACTGCTAGTGCAACAGACGACCATTCCGGTGCATTTAACACCCGTGATGGCGGTAACTTGCTCATTCAGGAAGGCAGTACCATAATCGCAGCGAGTGCCGGTTTCGGTATCTATGCCGCAGGCAATATCACAATGCCGAACGGTTCGCTGACGGCAAGAGGTTATTCAAACTCAACAGTACAATCCAATTCCGGCAATATTTCCTTAACCGGAACGATTAATGTGAAAGGCAAGGATTGTGCCATTTGTGCAGGCGATCAGAATGTTGTCGGTGACGTTACCATTAACGGAAACTTGACTGCAGAGACGACTGGAGATAAATATTTTTGTATTGTCGGAAAGAAAGTGACTTTGATTGGTGGAACAATGACGATTACCTCTGTTACGAATGCTGTTGTATCGTATGGTGACATGATACTTGGCGGGGACATTACTGCTAGTGCAACAGACGACCATTCCGGTGCATTCAACACCCGTGATGGCGGTAACTTGCTCATTCAGGAAGGCAGTACCATCAACGCGCTGAGTGCCGGTTTTGGTATCTATGCCGCAGGTAATATCACGATGCCGAACGGTTCGCTGACTGCGAGAGGTTATTCAAACGCAACAGTACAATGCAATTCCGGCAATATTTCCTTAACCGGAACGATTAATGTAAAAGGCAAGGATTGTGCCATTTGTGCAGGCGATGAAAATGTTGTCGGTGACGTTACCATTAACGGAGACTTGACCGCAGAGACAACTGGAGATAAATATTTTTGTATCGTCGGAAAGAAAGTGACCTTGATTGGTGGAACGATGAAGATTACTTCCGTTACGAATGCCGTTGTCTCGTATGGTGACATGATACTTGGCGGGGACATTACTGCTAGTGTAACAGACGACCATTCCGGTGCATTTAACACCCGTGATGGTGGTAACTTACTCATTCAGGAAGGCAGTACCATCAACGCGCTGAGTGCCGGTTTTGGTATCTATGCCGCAGGTAATATCACAATGCCGAACGGCTCGCTGACTGCAAGAGGTTATTCAAACGCAACAGTACAATGCAATTCCGGCAATATTTCCTTAACCGGAACGATTAATGTGAAAGGCAAGGATTGTGCCATTTGTGCAGGCGATGAAAATGTTGTCGGTGACGTTACCATTAACGGAAACTTAACAGCAGAAACAACAGGAGATAAGTACTATTGTATCGTTGGAAAGAAAGTGACTTTGATTGGTGGCACAATGAAGATTACCTCTGTTACGAATGCCGTTGTGTCGTATGGGAACTTGAAGGTGACCGGTAATGCCGTTGTTACATCCACAGACCCATTGAGTGTTGCACTCAACTCGCGCGATGGTGGTTATATTGTCTTTGGAAAGGGTGATTATAAAATCACAGGCGCAGGATACGCTGTTTATGCAGCAGGAAACATCGCTTTCAATACCTCGTTGGCTATCTTGACTCCGACAAACGGCAAAATTTACAATCATACCATTGTGGACGAAGGAAATAATACGGCTACATTCGTACATATCGGCTATACACCTAAAGTTACCCAAAATGTTCTCTCTGCCACGAATACTGTCAAGTATGGAGAGCAGTTGCGCATTGAGGGAACAATCAAAGCGATAGGCCAAACCAATTACAAATTGCAAGAGAGTGCAGACGGTACTACATGGCGTACTATCAAGTCTGGCACTATTGCCACGAATGATGCGCGTACGGGTCATACGGTGCAGTACAAGAAAGTGCTGACGGAAACAGGCTATGAGGCGTATCGCCAATATCGTATGATTGCCAACCATGTGGGCTCAGGTGAGCAAGATACCTCTGCCATCAAGAGAGTATATTACAAGTATCCGTTGTTCCGGGACGGTTTTGTAACGGCTTACTATGGCGCGGATGAGACCTTTAACTATGCAAAACCTGCCGATTGCCGCGATTACAGATACACCAGTAATCTGCCTGCTCGTGTGCAAGAGAACAGCGATTATCTGAAAATAACCATGCCGGCATGTCCGTTATATATCGACGAGTACACGCCGACCTACAAAGTGGACTTCTACGATGCAGATGCCACCTTGCTCAAGAGTGAGGAAGTCATTGCCGGAAACGATGCCACGCCTCCTGTAATGGACGGACAGCACGCACCGGCTAGCGATCCGAGTCGTGCGAAAAAAGGCACATTTACCGGTTGGAGCAAAGATTATACCAATGTGCGTAAGCCGCTTAATGTGTTTGCCAAATACGATGTCTATGTGAACTTGGACATGGATATGGCTGAGCACATCTGCAACCGTAACGAGGACTGGAAATTCGCTTCATGGATGTTCACCCAATTCGAGAACAACAAGACCATGGCGATGGTTGGCGATTCACTCACTTTCCGCGCAAGTGTGAAGACCAACACGCCTGTGACCGTTTATTTCCAGTCGGGTGCGCCGCTTGGCAATGGTGAAATCAGTTGGACGACAGGTACCCAAGTGGGCGAGATTACGGGTTACGATGTGAACAAAGTCATGACCTTCGACCGCCAAGTTACGGCACTCGTGGAGTACTATAACGAACTGCCTTTTGAGCGCAAGCGGTACTATCGTTTCTATGCGCACGGGAACGGTACGGCTCAGACCGTGTATTCCGAGACGATGGAGATACAGATGTACTATCCGCTCCTTGTCAATGCAGATCAGGAAGTGCAGGTGCTGACCAGCGAAGGCGGCTTCTATTTCAACGGTCTGCGGAGCGTCATCCCTGTACAATATAATGAGACGGTGCTTGTCCTTGACCGCAAAGGCTTGAAAGGTGCCGGACTGACGATGGCGCGCGTGAACAAACCCGCATATCTCATAGAGGGATATACCGATGAAGGGGTACATTATATGTTAGGTTCCGGAGTAACGGAGACTTTGAATGTCACGACCACAAAGAAACTGATTGTCTTTGACGGCGTGTACGGCAACGGTTATCCGAAGCAACTCGACTTCACGGCAGAGGGATTTGGCAAACTGAATGGTTATTACGGCGAGGTTGTTCCTTGTGGCGGTAGTGTAACCATGCCTGCCGACCCGACGGAAGAGAACGCAATCTTCCTCGGATGGTCTTCGTGGGATCCCTCTTCGTACGACAGTCTAGCATATCTGAATGTACCGGCTATCAGCGATAATATCCTTGGCTTCACGGCTAACTTCGAGTACTACGACCCGACACCGCAATACACCGTCCGTTTCTACGGCAAAGATGGAGCACCGCTCCTTGATACACAGATTGTAGATGAGGGAAAAGATGCAACGCCACCAACTGCACCCGAAATTAGCGGATGGCACTTTACTGGTTGGGATAAACCGTACACTACTATTACGGAAGATGTAAATATCACAGCTATTTATGGCGAGGATATCAAAGTATGGACGGTGACATATAAGAACTGGGACGGAAGCAGCCTCGGTTCCGAACAAGTAAACGACGGAGAAGCTGCCACGGGTGTTGAAGTGGCACGCGAGGGATATACCTTTGTAAAGTGGAGAGATTATTTCTCCGGTGATGATGTGGATATGCAGCATATCACGGCGAACATCACCGTGGAGCCCGTCTTTACGGAAACGCTGTACACCGTCACCTATCGGGTGAATGGAGTAGAGACTTATACTGTCCAAGCCGTTCATGGTTTGCCGGCAAGCAGCATTTATTATCCGCTCGGTACACCGACCAAAGAGCCTACAGAGGCACTCGTTTACACCTTTGCTTACTGGACACCGGATGTGGAGACTATTACGGAAGATGTGACCTTTGAAGCAGTCTTTGTTCCTGCTCCGCGGAAATACACGATTACTTTCCAAAACTGGGATCATACACTATTGTCCGAGCAGCAGGTAGTGTATGGCAACGCTGCTGTCGCTCCGTCGGTACCTGCTCGCGATGGATATTTCTTTGACGGTTGGGACCGCGGGTTTGATGTTACATTGGCTGACATGACGGTAACGGCGGTATTCCGCTTGCCGGGCAAATACACGATTTCATGGTTGAACGATGATGCATCGCTTATTGAACAAACGGTTGTAGCAGAAGGTGTCGTGCCGACGCACGCCGATCCTACCAAACAAGCCACGGCAGAGTTCACCTATACTTTTGCAGGTTGGACACCTACAATTGTTGCCGTCACAGCTGATGCAACCTACACCGCTACCTACAACGAGACCGTAAATAAATATACTATTACTGCGACTGCTGAGAATGGCACCGTACAAGGTACGGGTGAATATGACTACGGAACAGTTGTTGAGTTGATGGCTATTGCCGATACAGGATATAAGTTTGACAAATGGTCTGATGAAGTAACTGACAATCCGCGTATGGTCACAGTGACTGAAAACATGGAGTTTACAGCATTGTTC
>JAFOCD010000222.1 GCA_017381475.1 Bacteroidaceae bacterium | reverse complement strand
AGTGGACTCCCCTCCGGTCTTCGACCACCTCCCCTCTGAAGCGGGGCGGAGCTATTGGATGTTTTTTTGATTGTTTCTCCCCTCCGTCACTTCACTTCGTTCGTGCCACCTCCCCTCGCAGAGCGAGTGGCGGAGTTTTTTTGAGTGATTTTGGGTAATTGGCTGCTCCACTCCAGTGGAGGGGAGCTGTCTGCTTGCAGACTGAGGGGAGGGTGGAAAGAGCGTGGTTAAATGTGAAAGGTCAAAACGGAAAGCAATGAAACGCTAAAATCAATACAACGCCTCGTACTCCTTGGCTATCTTTGCCCAGGTGTACTGCTCGCAGGCAATCTGCTTCAACTCCTTGCCGTTGTCAACACCCTGATGGATGAGCTGCTGCAAATCCTCAGCATTGGTGTAGTAGTGAGCCTTGTTCTTTGTTGTCTCGCGGTTGTATATCACATCGAACGACAGTATTGGACGGCCAAAGAACATAGCTTCCACAAGCGAAGGATTTGTACCACCGGCACTGTGTCCATGTATGTAATATTTGGTATTCTTGCGCAAGGTGTAAAGGATGTCAAGGTCGTATATGCTGTCGAGCAGAGTGATGTTGTTGTAACCGCTGTACTCCTCCTTTAATTTCTTGCTGTATCCGTTGCGGTACCAGTTGCCTATGAATACCAGTTTCTCGTTGCTGTCCTTGAATGCCTCGAGTGTCATGTGGCAGTTGTTCTCGGGCTCAATGCGGCATACACTCATGGAATAACCGCCTGCTTCAATGCCATATTGTTTCAATATCTCGGTCTCGCGCTCTTTGGCTATATCAATGAGTGCGTGGTCTCCACCGTATGCAATGAGTGTGGTATCCTTCCTGTACTCCTGCTTCACATAGTCCTGTATGCCCTTGTTGTCAGTGATAATCACATTGGCAAAACGCACGGCACATTTCTCGGAGAACTTAAGGAATTTCTTAACCCAACCTTTCCACTTTGCCCTGCGGTATTCAAGGCCGTCGATGTTTACAATTACCTTCTTGCGGCAGAATAGTTTGAACACGGGCAGGAATATACATCCCGAAACTCCAAGGATGAGAATAGTGTCATATCCGCATATTGAGCGCATCATTGACAGAATGTCGTATGGGATGCTCTGCACGCCATTGGCACGCAACGGAACATATTTGAGCCTTGCACCTTTGTGCTCCTTAATCTTGGATGGCATGTCCTTGCTACTACAGAAAACGGTGTACTGTATATCATCGGAGCAGTTATCTCCGATAATATTTTCGACCAGTGTCTCGAAACCACCGTAATTGGCCGGTATTCCCTGTGTACCTATAATAGCGACTTTCTTCATCCGCAAATCGTTGCAAACGGCTTGTTATAAAACCTTTGCAATATGTTCAATCATCTGTTTAGGGTAATATAGCTTGGATTTTCCCAATGCATTGCTCGACAAAGATAGGTATATTTTCCCGTTTGTTAAAATATCTTCAACAGCTTTTTCAATTTTATCAAGCTCCTGTACATCTATTTTGAAACCATTCTCGCCATCGGTGACCATTTCGGCTATTCCGCCCACTGTGGGTACAATCACAGGTAGGCCTGCTGCCATTGCCTCCAGGGCGGTGAGACCGAATGTCTCAATGAACAGCTCCTTGTTTGACAGGTTCAGCACCAATGATGCGCGGTTGTAGAATGGCGTCACATCCTCCTGGCGTGGATATATTGTAAGGTTGCCTGTCGGTGTGATATTCTTTTCCTTCAGATACTTGTCGATGTTCTCCTGCGAATCATTTATTACAAGCTCGAACTTGTATTGTGGCATCCTTTTTGCGAGGGTTATGAACTCATCGGTGCCTTTGTATCCCTTTAGAGAACCGAGCATCAGCACACGCTTCGCCTCAAAAGCCCTGTCGCTGTCGGGCGTGAGTCTTTCGACAAAACTGTTGCATAGTGCGTTGGGTACAATATGCACTCTCTTTTTGCGGCGCAAGAACGAACGCTGGTATTGCGATACGCATATAATGTCGCTTGCAATCAGCTGCATGATCTTTGCCAGAATGCGGTATGTCGTGCTTTTTGCTTTGGCATTCTCGTGGTAGTGATATACCACCTTCTTGCATGCCATGCGTCCGCCGATTGCAGCGCCAACGGGCAGGATTGTGTTGATGTATATCACAGTGTTCCTTTTGAACATGTAACCGAGTGCCATGAAGAATACCAACAACTGCACCCATGCATAGCGCATGGCGCGCATGGCGATATTCCTCGAGAATTTGTAGTTATATTGTCTGAGTCGCAGATTATCCTTGCCTTTCAGCTCGTCGAGCACACCGCCACGCGAGGTGACAAGATCTATATTATAACCCTTTTCAAGCAGTCCCTCAATTACGGTTTTCAATACCTTAGGACTACCGCTATAGTCATTAAAAAGGTGAAAACAGACTATGTGTTTCATTGTTTATTTGTTGTTTTTGGACATAAGAACATAAGTACATAAGTTTTTGGGGTTGTGCTGTTATTGTGGAACTTTTCAACAGCGGTGTTGTCAATTTTTAATACTTTGTTTCTGCTATTGAGTGGATTGTAAATGGAAATTTATTTCCAATAGCTGGTAGTGTTATAAAGCATCAATGTGAGAACTCGTTTTCCCATTGCTGCTTTCTAATACTACCAACAGTTGCATTGTTTCACATGCGACATATCCACTCACAGCAGCTAAGCCTTCTGTTCTTATGTTCTTCTGTCTTAATATATTATATCAGTTTTTCCAGCAACTTGCCCCATAACAGGAACGGTGTCGCAGCATCGGAAGTCACCTTGCCGTTCTCGCGCATTGTGAAGCGCGAGATAACATCAAGTAGATACATGGCATAGAGTTCCTTGTCTATCCATTTGCCGGCATCGCTTTCCATGTACGCAGCAATCTCTTCAATCCCCCAATGCTTTTCAAACACAGCTGTCTGTGTGAAGAAATGGTAGCGGTCAAGCCCTACAGGATAACTCATTGCTGCATATTCAAAGTCAAATACAAAAAGTTCCTTGCCGTTAGCGAACATGTTCCATGGTGTGAAATCGCCATGGAAAGCGCAGAACTCGGCCTGCTTGCCAGTGTATTTCTCCTTTACGCTTGTAATGGCCCTTGCAACGGTGTTGCGGTCTATGTTTGGTGGCAACCAATCCAGGTGCTGCTCAAGTTGAGCAATTGTGCAGTAGTAGTCGCTCTTTTCAAATGGCAACAGCACCTTTGTCTTTTCCTGCAGCTGCTTGATGAAATCATCGTGCATCGCTCCCCATTCGTGGATAACTCTCGACGACGCACTCTTCTTGGTGCTTTGTACAAAGATGTGCGTGCCACTGCTCAATGTGCCGCAGTAGAGTGGTGCAGGAATGCCTGTGACTCCGCATTGGCAAAGCCTTTCAAGTATGTCGCACTCTTTCTCGAACAAAGTCTTTATCTCGTTGCTCTCACTCAGTTTGCAGTATCCCAGAATCTTGCTCCCATGGCTCAACTGCATTGTAATCTTCTGGTGCACACTTGGCGTCCCCTCGAATATCGCAAACTCAATCTCCTGCACACCGAATACCCGGCACAGTAGACCGTGTAGTTCGCTCTCAAGACTGCAGTTTATGGTCTCGGCCTTTATCGCTTTGCGCACCGGTGCAAGCTGGTGCAGGCAAGGCAATAACACCTTAACCATCTTGCCCTTTATGCCGCTTGGCTGGTACAGATTCAGCGCAGTGCGCATGCCCTTTGCCGGCACAATCCAGTACTTGCCGTCGGCATTGCCAAAACGGTAGAACCTTTTGCCACCAGTAAAGTCGAGTATGTTGTCAAGAGTGGTCATTTGTGTTTCCTTTTCTCGTATTTATTCCACAGATAGTTGAAACAGATAATTCTTATTCTGTCCAATATTATAGATACTATAAACACAGCAACAAATAGAGTTATGATTGTAGCAAAATAGGAAATCCCCGAGAATTTATAGTATAGTTCTTTCGCTGTGTCAATATAATAACCACTTACGCAGAAATGCATATGTAGTAGATATACAGCAAAACAAGATGTAGCAATGTAATTAACTGCTCTGCTTTTGAAGTCCAATTTTGTAAAGAAGAGCAAAAGGCTAAGTGCACCAATGATATTCAAAGGGTTTGTATACATATATGCAATGTTAAACATAAATCCATTGCTTAATCCGATAAATGGAGGCAGAAAGCAAGCAAGGGTATTTAATAATACACAAAGTGCAAAGATGAAAAGATATATGTATTTACAGCTGTTTTCTTTGTAAAGTCTAAAGTATCTTGCTAATAGGTACAAACCAATAAATGATAAAGGATCATATCCTGCTTTATAAAAACCGACATTTGTAAATATTGATACAATGGTCTGTATAACAAAAAACAAGACTAAAAATCGTTTTAAAGTCTGTTTGTCACTCTTTTCAATAAAAGCGTTCAGCATTGGTGCCATAATGTACAGCACAATATATGCCCAAACAAACCAATATGCATTCTTGTAGAGCAAGAATGAGGACATAATATTCAATCTGCCTACTTCTATTTCTCCTGTTATTGCAAAAGGAATAAAGATTATCAGTGAAAAAAATAGACTTTGAAAAAGAAATTGTACAATTCCTTTTGGTTTGTAATGAATTCCAAACCATCCCGATATAAGCACAAAAACGTTTACTCCGACAATGCATGCATATTCAGCAAATAGTCTTATAAATGATTGAATTGGTGAAGATACAATCTCTTGTGTACTTGGTTGTCCAATAGCAAGAAAGTTGACATGCAATCCTAAAATCATAACCATTGCTATAATTCGCAATAGTTCGATATTAGAGTTTCTCGTTTTTTGCATAGTTATATATGTATAATTTTGATTTTAATAACTCCTTGAACTCTTCTCCGCGGGCTTCCCATGAGAATTGCGCACCGGCATTCTTTGCTTTTTCACCGATAGATCTGCGCACATCGGCATTTGTCATGCGCTCCATTGCCGCTGCAAGGTTGGCAACTACCTCCTCGCGGCCGGTGCGTGGAATGACAACTGCATATTCGTTCGAGAAGTAGCGTGTATAGCCAGTGGTGTCAAGGCAGATAAGCGGCTTGCCCATTGCCATTGAGTCAAATGACACTGTTACGGCGCCCTCCTTTAGCGATGCGTTCACAACAACATCGGCATTTGCAAGCAGGCTGTAGTATTCATCCATTGAAACCTTGCCGGTGAATGTGACCTGCTCCTGCATGCCAAGTTTTTCTACAATGTCGCAAAGGCGCTGCTTGTCTGCGCCCTTGCCCACAATGGTAAGGTGCATGTTCTTGTGTGTCTTAGCCACGCGTGCAAAACTCTCGATTACAAGGTCAAAACCGCGCCATGCATCAAGGCGACCAACGGTAATGAACTCAACTCTTTCGCCGCTCTTGTTGCTTGTGGTTGTCGCTGCCGGTTGTTTCTCAACAGCAACATCGGTGAACAGCACTGCGCGCTCACGGTGCTTTGCCGGTATAAGGTCGCGTGTAATCTCGGTCTTGCACAGTATGAGGTCGGCGCGGCGGCAACGCTTCTTGAACCCGAAGTTCAATGGCAACGCCTTCACTGCCATGCGGCGCACCCATTCAATCAGGCGGCTCTTGCGTGCATAGTGGTTGCTGTATTCGGCAGGGATTGTCTCAAGGCCGCCAACAGGTCCCCAAACGAAGAACTGCTTTTGCCCGTATGAACTCACCTTCCACAGCACATTGCCGTATGTCAGGTGGTGGAACACCTTTATATCGTTCTCGCGCATGGTGCTTTTTACGATACGGTTGGTGCATACTTGCCATATATTGTAGTATGTGCGCACGCCACGCATTCCTTTTTTCCAGAACCTTGCCCACTTTGGCAAGTCGAAGTATAGGAAATGTATGCCACTGAACTCGGCGTGCTCTGCAATCCATGGCTCAATGGTGCTGCGGTTACTCTCGCGTGTAAGCACCCATAGCTCAAAATGCTTCGACATCTCCAGCACCCAGTGCCATCCCACGCCAATCTCGCTGCCAAGCCCCGGCTCGCAGGCGTAGGCTGAGACAAAGATTTTTCTCTTTTCAGTTGACATTCTTTACTGTTTTTTGCGGTAGTTTAATCAAGTCCTTCTGTGCAATGAACCATGGAATCAGTTTCTTGCATACAGGGATGCAGAGTGCCGACAGCAACAGCGTAATTATTGCAATGCTCCATTTGTCGCTCAAGAGTTCAATGCCGGTCTTGGGCAAAAGCACCATCAGTGGACGGTAAATCATGTGGTGAACACACAGCAACACAATCGAATAACGACCGCAGTATGATATAAAAGGAATATGTCTGATTGTTTTGCAGAGGAAAAGCACTGCAAGAACCGATGTTATGCTTATGAAGTAGGTGCTCCAACCCTCCAGACCATTATAGTGGAAAGACAAACGGTATTCTGTTGTTCTTGTCAATAAATAGGCTGCGCCCCAGAATAGTATTGCAAATACAATGTTATAGCGGTCCATTTTGTTTGGGTACAGTATTTCGCTTTTTTTCAGGTAGTATCCAAAAGCAAAGAATGGCAACGCTGTCAGTGCAACATCAATGAACATTGGAACGAAAACGCCTTTTTCTCCCAAGAGCCAACCAATGAAACCAAGCAGTGCGACCAACGATATGCGTGCAGAATCCTTCTTTATATTAAGCGTTATCTGGCAGAATATTATATTGCACCAGAACAGACATAGCAGGAACCATATCGGTCCGTTAAAGAATTGCCTGTTGTCGAATATGTCAAATAGACCTTTAGCATCTGTCACTAATAGATGTGGGGCAAAAGCCTTCAATCCGTAGAATATAACGCAACCGACAAAGTAGAAGAACAGGAACGGTATCAGTATCTTGTTCGTTTTCTTTATGAAAAAGTTGTACCCTCCACCATAATCTTTGAAAAACAGTCCGGACAAAATGAAATATAGCGGCATTCTTACTATTTCAAGACCTGGTATGTAAATGGGCGCGCCGCAATGGCCAAGTACTACCAGAAGTATACAGATACCTTTTGCAAGGTCAATAAATTCAATTCTTTTTTGTGACATGTGTTATCTCAATCTTTTCAAATTCTTTTTGTGCTGTTCATAGAATACAAAGTTCAGTATCTCATATACAGCAACCTGTGGCGTGTTTTCATTCATCACCTTTGTGTGTCCCTTTTTGCAGGCAAGGTAGTCAATCTTGGCGTTGATGGTTTTTATTCCCTCCTCATCAAGTTCGCGCTTGCGTGCGAGGATTGTCTCGCTGCTTGCTGTGAGCAGTATGTTGTAGTTCAATGTGGGGATGAACAGCTTGCCCCACCAGTAGAGAAACTTTGGACTCAGGTATATGCGTGAGCGGCGGCTGTCGCAGATGATATCGGTGTAATAACGGTCGAACACAACCACTCGGGTGATACGTGTGACCGATTT
>JAFOCD010000221.1 GCA_017381475.1 Bacteroidaceae bacterium | reverse complement strand
TTGCCGGTAAGTTCAAGAATGTCATCCGACTGGTGGTTCTCGCTGAATATCTTCAGCTCAAGTTCAAGTTTCACGCTGTCGGCCAAGACCAAACGACGCAACTTCTTGATTTCTGAAGGAACCTCGGGGCTCACATCGAAGATTGTCTTGTACTTAATATCCTCCTTGGTCACAAAGGGATACTTGCTATTTTTCATCTCCTCAATGATCCATGAAGGCAAGTTCTCCAAGGTCGACAAATCCATGAGTTCAAAATCAAGATGCACGCTTTCCGATGCCGAAGCAACAGAGAATTTCAGGGTACCCACACTGAACTTGACAGGCGAGAACGAACCGCCCTTCACAATCGAATAGTCACCGGTTGCATCTACCTCAAGGACATCAGTACCGGAAGTGTCAATCAGTTCCGAAAGCATAATCTTGCCGGTAGAACCAACAGGGAATGCAAGATCCTTACCAACCGAGATTGTAAGATCCACCTCTTTTTTCAAGTCACAGCTCTCGTCAGGGCCACAGGCCGCGAGGAATGACACTGAAACGACGCCGGCCATGATGCCGCGCCACGTACGGAATAAATGTTTTAGCATAGAATAGTTTTATAGTGTTGTGTTTTGGTTGCTTTATTTTATCTCCTCGAAGTCAACATACTCCCCCTCGTCCTTGGCAAAGATCTTTTTCCTCTCTCTATTCTCATGTTTCGGTTCTGCAGTATGTGCATCTTTAGGGCTCTGCGATGAATAATAGAAACCGCGGCCTGTACTATGCCATCTTTTTTTCGGACGGAAACCAAAGATAGAAAGTATCCATGATACCAAAGCGAACAAAATTGTCGGCACCAGGAAGAATATCAATAGCAATATAATGACTATGTACATATATTATCAGAAAGGTGTTTTATAATTACCACAACAGCCTCTACATTAACAAACGCAGAGGCCATGATATGGTTTAGTAGAAATACAATACAAAATTACGACTGTTTCTTGGAGGATATTATCGAGAACACAAGATACCACGATATGATGGCCACTGGTGCCAAATACCCCAAGATAAACATCGGCAACGAACCAATAAGGAATATATACCTTGTCTTGTTGCTCTTCCAACTCAAGTTCTTGAACTTCATTGAGAACATTGGAATCTCCGACACCAGGAAGTACGAGAACAGGAATATCAGTGCGATGAGTAATATCCAAACATTGTTCATCTCAAGCAACCACTTCTCGCCACCCACAATCAGCGATGACCAGAAGAGCGCATTTGCCGGTGTAGGCAAGCCAATGAATGTCGTTGTCTGGCGAGTATCAATATTGAATTTTGCCAAACGGCAAGCCGAGAACACCGCAATCAGGAACGCGAAATAGGGCAACACATCCGCAAGGAATGAAGACGGATATTCAAGCCCCCTCATGAACGAGAATATCACTGTTGCTGGCGCAAGACCGAAAGTAATGTCATCGGCCAAAGAATCCATCTGCACTCCAAGAGGAGAAGAAACACCCAAGAGACGGGCAACCATACCGTCGAAGAAATCGAACACAGCTCCAAGAACTATAAAGAGCATTGCGCTTTCGAACTTTCCCGAGAAAGCCATTACACAGGCCACACAGCCCGAGAAAAGATTACAGCATGTAATCGCGTTTGGAATATGTTTCTTTACAGACATCGTTGTTCTTTATTTGAAGGTTGCAATTACAGTTCCGTTTCCAACGGTCTTTTGGTTAAGCTCCACTTTCAAATCAACATCAAGAGGCAAATAAAGGTCGACACGCGAACCGAATTTAATAAAGCCCATATGCTGGTCAATAAAGCATTCCTCACCAACCGAAGCGTATGTCACAATGCGGCGTGCCATAGCACCTGCAATCTGACGGACAAGAATCTCGCGACCATCCTCCATCTCAATTACAACCAACGAGCGCTCGTTCTCGGTACTTGCTTTTGGAAGCCAAGCCTTGTGGAACTTACCCTTCTGGTGTTCAGAACGTTTTATGACACCATCAACAGGATACCAGTTGGCATGTACATTCATAGGACTCATAAAAATAGAAACCTGCAGTCTCTCATCCTTGAAATGATCGGGTTCAAAGACCTTTTCAATCACAACCACCTTACCGTCGGCCGGAGCAACCACCACATTATCCACATCGCCGGGGAATATGCGTTTTGGGCTGCGGAAGAAATTAACCATCAACAGATAAGTTACCAGGAAGAGAGAACTCAACAAAGAGTTCAGGACTACAAATCCCGGAAGGAAGAACCACAACAAGAAACTGATAGAAGCAAAAATGAGGAAGCCTACTATAAGAATTTCTGTTCCCTCTCTGTGGATTCTGTAATCCTTTAATTTTCTTATTCTTTTAAACTTTTTCATAATCTGATATCCGATAGCAATTCATATACATACCACACCAGTGGATTATATACTCGCACTTTACTGCAAATATAGTAACAAAAAATTAAAAACAAATCAAAATAAGTGTAAAAATGCAAAATATAATTTCATCCCATAATGGAAGGAACCGTTTTTAGCAGCATCATTTTTTTAAGTTTACACATACTACTAACCCCGCCAAAAAGCCAAGAGTTGAAAACTTTTTGGTAAAAAAGCTGCTATATATAAACAAAAGGTATTACCTTTATCAACGATAAACAAGAAACAGATGCAAGACTTCGTACACCTACATGTCCACTCCCAGTACTCCATCCTCGATGGTCAGGCTGCCATAAAGAAACTCGTCGACAAGGCCATTGCCGACGGGATGAAAGGCATCGCCATCACCGACCACGGCAACATGATGGGTATCAAGGAGTTCTACAACTATGTAAGTAAAGTAAACAAAGGCAAAGAGGGCGACGAGCGCTTCAAGCCCATCATTGGTTGCGAAGTCTATGTAGCCGAGCGCAGGCTCTTCAACAAGGAGTTGAAGGAGGATATGCGTGGACACCACCTCATTCTCCTTGCCAAGAACAAGCAGGGTTACCACAACCTTGTTAAAATAGTATCAAAGGCATGGAGCGAGGGCTACTACTACAACCCACGAACCGACAAGGTCGAGATTGAGAAATACCACGAGGGACTCATCTGCTGCTCGGCCTGTCTTGGTGGCGAGATACCACAACTGATAAAGAACGGGAACCTCGCAAAGGCCGAGGAGAGCGTCATGTGGTTCAAGAACCTCTTTGGCGACGATTTCTACCTTGAACTGCAGTTGCACAAGGCAACAGTCGAGCGCGCCAACCACGAGGTATACCCCCTGCAGGTCGAAGTAAACAAGCACATCATTGAACTGAGCAAGAAGTGCGGCGTGAAGCTCATCTGCTCCAACGACGTACACTTTGTCGACGAGGAGAACGCCGAGGCGCATGACCGCCTCATCTGTCTGAGCACAGGCCGCGACCTTGACGACCCCACCCGAATGCTATACTCAAAGCAGGAGTGGATGAAGACCAAGGCCGAGATGGCCGAGATGTTCGGCGACATCCCCGAGGCAATGTCAAACACCGTTGAGATTTGCGACAAGGTGGAGTTCTACACCATAGACAGCGCGCCCATCATGCCTAACTTCGCAATCCCCGAGGAGTTCGGCACCGAGGAACAGTACCGCCAGAACATCACACACCAGCAACTCTTTGACGAGTTCACACAGGACGAGAAAGGTAATGTAGTGCTCTCGCAGGAGGAGGCTGAGAAGAAAATCAAAAAGCTTGGCGGATATGACAAACTCTACCGCATCAAGCTCGAGGGCGACTACCTTCGCAAGCTCGCCTATGACGGAGCAAAGAAGTGCTACCCCGAGCCCTTCACACAGGAGCTCACCGACCGCATAGATTTTGAGCTGCACATCATGAAGACCATGGGTTTTCCCGGTTACTTCCTCATCGTGCAGGACTTCATACGCGCAGCTCGCGAAGAGCTTGGCGTCTCTGTAGGCCCAGGCCGCGGATCTGCAGCCGGAAGCGTTGTAGCCTACACCCTTGGAATCACCCGTGTCGATCCAATCAAATACGACCTGCTGTTCGAGCGTTTCCTCAACCCCGACCGCATCTCACTTCCCGATATCGATGTGGACTTCGACGATGACGGCCGTGGACGAGTGCTCAACTGGGTAACGGAGAAATATGGACAGGAGAAGGTGGCACACATCATCACATACGGCACAATGGCAACCAAGCTTGCCATCAAGGATGTCGCGCGCGTGCAGAAGTTGCCGCTTGACGTATCGAACAAACTGTGCAAGGCCATCCCCGACCGTCTGCCCGACGGACTGAAGATGAACCTGCCCAACGCCATACAGTCTGTGCCCGAACTGCGTGAGGCAGAAGCCTCGCCCGACCCTATCCTTAGCGACACAATCAAGTACGCGAAGATGCTCGAGGGCAATGTGCGCAACACCGGTGTACACGCCTGCGGAACAATCATCTGTCGAGATGACATCACAGACCATGTCCCCATCAGTATTGCCGAGGACAAGGAGACCGGTGAGAAGATGCTCGTTACACAGTATGAGGGTAGCGTCATCGAAGAGACAGGCCTCATCAAGATGGACTTCCTGGGCCTCAAGACCCTCTCGGTCATAAAGGAAGCACTTGAAAACATACGCCAGAGCCTGAAGATAGAGGTTGACATCGACACCATCCCCATTGACGACCCCAAGACCTACGAGCTTTACAGTGCCGGCAACACCATCGGTACATTCCAGTTCGAGTCGCCCGGTATGCAGAAGTACCTGCGCGAACTGCAGCCAAGTACCTTTGAGGACCTCATTGCCATGAACGCCCTCTACCGTCCGGGTCCAATGGACTACATCCCCGACTTCATCAAGCGCAAGCACGACCCGTCACTTGTGCAGTACGATATTCCTTGCATGGAGAAATACCTCAAGGACACATACGGAATCACCGTCTATCAGGAGCAGGTGATGCTCCTCTCGCGCCTGCTTGCCGACTTCACACGTGGCGAGAGCGACACCTTGCGTAAGGCCATGGGTAAGAAGCTCAAGGCAAAGCTGGACGAACTGAAGCCAAAATTCATCAACGGCGGAAAGAACAACGGACACGACGAGAAGGTGCTTGAGAAGATCTGGGCCGACTGGGAGAAGTTCGCGTCATACGCCTTCAACAAGTCGCATGCTACATGCTACTCATGGGTGGCCTACCAGACAGCCTACCTCAAGGCCAACTACCCGTCGCAGTACATGGCGGGCGCAATGAGCCGAAACCTTGACAAGATAACAGAAATCACCAAGCTCATGCAGGAGTGCAAGAGCATGGGAATCAACGTCCTTGGCCCCGATGTAAACGAGTCGCGCCGCAAGTTCAGCGTCAACAAGAAAGGCGACATACGCTTTGGTCTGTGCGCCGTAAAAGGCGTTGGCGAAAGCGCCGTGCAGTGCATCATTGACGAGCGAGAGGCAAACGGACCGTTCAAGAGCATATTCGATTTCGTGGAGCGCGTGAACCTCACAGCCTGCAACCGCAAGAACCTTGAGTGCCTTGCATTCTCGGGAGCATTTGACGAGTTGCCCGGCGACATCTCGCGCGAACAGTATGCAAACACCAACAACAAGGGCGAACAGTTCCTTGAGGCACTTGTGCGCTACGGCAACACCTACCAGACTGACAAGGCCAACGCCACAGCATCACTCTTCGGCGACACGGAGATGGCCGAGATACCAAAGCCTGAAATACCTGCCGGAGGCAACTGGAGCACACTAGAGAGACTGAACCGCGAAAGAGAACTTGTAGGTATATACCTGTCGGCACACCCACTCGACGATTACGCAATCATCCTCAGCGAGTTCTGCAACACCAAAGCTTCGGAGATGGATAACCTTGAAGCACTCGTTGGTCGCAAGATTACCCTTGGTGGCGTTGTCAGCGAAGCACCCCGCACCGGCTTCACCAAGAAAGGAAGCCCCTTTGGCGTGGCAAAGGTCGAGGACTTCTCGGGAACCGCAGAGATGTTCTTCTTTGGCGAAGAGTGGATGAAGAAGCAGAACTACTTCATCCCCGGCAACTTCCTTTACATTAAAGGCAGCTGCCAGCCACGCAAGTGGGACCAGACAAAGCACGACTTTGTGGTGGACACCATAGAACTCATGCCAGAGATAAAGGAGGGAATGATAAAGAGCATCACAATCACATTCGATGTAATGTCACTCACCGACGAGATATACGAGACAATCGTAGGCTATGCCGAGAAACACCCCGGCAACTGCAAGCTACTTTTCAAGATAAAGGACTACGAACAATCGTTCACCCTTGAACTGGCATCCAAGACCCACGAGATTGATGTTCAACCAGAACTGCTCGAATACCTAAAAGGACTGGAAAACATAGAATACAAATTGAATTAAACAATAAATATAATACGATTATTTAACCCATAAAACTTTTTAATTATGGCAACAAATGTAACAAACGAGAACGCTAAGGAATTCATGGCAACCGAATTGCCAATAGTACTTGATTTCAGCGCAGCATGGTGTGGTCCCTGCAAGCAGTTGGCACCAATCATCGA
>JAFOCD010000220.1 GCA_017381475.1 Bacteroidaceae bacterium | reverse complement strand
GCACAAGGCTGTGCATTGCCAATCTCCCAACACATCATTGTACCGCCTGTACCAACGATTGCTTCCTCGTCGGTTCCGCCGGCTGTGAGACTCTCGTTCCACATGATTACGGTGCGCTTTTTGTCACCCTCCTTTGATGTCACGTAGTCCGATATTTGGCGTACGAAGTGCGACTGTAGCTGGCGGTAGTTGGTGAAGCCCATCTTCTGCATCATTGCCTGGCACTCGGCATTGCCCTGCCAAGCGTTTGTGGGGGTCTCGTCACCACCGATGTGTATCTGGCTGTAAGGGAATACCTCTATTACCTCGTCGAGCACATCCTTTGCAAACTGCAATACCAATGGGCTTGCGACATTGAGAACATCGGAGAATATGCCACCGCTTATCTGCACGCTGTGTCCGGCATTTGGGTTACAGCTAAGTTCGGGGTATGCTGCGTTCACGGCGCATGAGTGGCCGGGGAACTCAATCTCGGGCACCACCTCAATGTGACGCTCGGCAGCGTATGCTACAATCTCGCGACACTGTTCCTGTGTGTAGAAGTATGGACCGTATGGTTCATTGGTGTAGTAACCGCCATAGTTACGGTCGGTAATCCAGTTGTTGCTGCGTGTAGCGCCAACGGTTGTAAGGCGTGGGTATTTCTTTACTTCAAAACGCCAGCCCTGGTCGTCGGTGAGGTGCCAGTGGAAGCGGTTGAGTTTGTAGTATGACATCACATCAATAATGCGCTTGATCTCATCCAAATCAAAGAAGTGACGGCTCACATCGAGCATGAAACCGCGGTACTCAAAGCGCGGAGCATCGGTGATGCTGACAACGGGGAGTGCGTATTCGGTCACGCTCTCGTCCTTCACACCGGCCATGACATTGGCTGGGAGCATCTTCTTGATACTCTGGAATGCATAGTAGAAACCGTTTGAACAGGTAGCACTGATTGCAATGCCGTCGGTTGTTATGTCAAGGGTGTAACCCTCGCAACCCAAGTTCTCGCTACCATTGTAGAGAGACATGGTTATGAGCGCGTCGGCAGCCTCGGCCTTTACATCGACAGTGTAGCCTGTAACGCCTGTAAAGTGATTTGCAAACTTTGTAGCCTCGTTGGAGAGACTGTCGGGCAACTCACCTGTTGCAATTGTGAAATTCTGTGGCAATACGAGCGTGCCGTTGCCAACAGTCATTTTCATTGGAACCGGTGTAAGGTTTACTCTGCTGTCGGCAAACATCGTCGCCGGGATAGCCAGGAGAACCAACAGTAAGAAACGTGTAAACAGGTTTTTCATGTTATTTATGGTTTAGTTAATATTTATTTGTTTATTAAAAGCCTAAAAGGGCAAAAAGGGCGAAAAGGCATTCTCATCTTAACTCTCCTTGCTGATCTTCCCGTTTTCATCGTCATCCTCGGGGCGCAGCGTGGGCAGGCAGATCTGGTACTTGACGGCCAATGTGCGGGTCAGGAATACAACTGCACCACAGATGAGGTGGGTGGGGAATGTGGCAAATCCGAGCCAATGGCACACGGCAAAGGCAATGCCGCCGACGACGCAGGCCATGGCATATATCTCCTTGCGGAATATTAGTGGCTCTTCATTGATGAGCACATCACGTATGACACCACCGGCGGCACCGGTCATTGTACCCATTATGATTCCGACCCATATCGGCATGCCACAGTCAATTGTCTTCTGTATGCCCACGACTGTGAACAGGGCAAGGCCAATGGCATCGAACACAAAGAATGTGTTGTGCATGTGTACAAGGTTCTTGCGGAATATAATCACCCACAGCAATGCAAGGCCGGTACACAAGAGGTATGTGCCGTTCTCCATCCAGAAGACAGGTTGGTTCAGCATTAAATCGCGCAGTGTACCGCCGCCAATGGCTGTTGCAGCACCAACAACATAGGCTCCGAACCAGTCGAAACGTTTTGCCGATGCAAGTCGTATGCCGCTGATGGCAAAGGCGAATGTTCCTACAAAATCTATGATTTCAAGGAAGTTTATACTCTGAATCCAACTCATGTGTTGTTGCATTTCTACATTATATGTTGCGAAGATAGGAATAAAAAAGGGGTTTTGCATTTTTTGTGGGTAAAAAAGCGTCGTGATGTCCGATTTTTGTGCTTTGGACCCAAACAACAGTCGTTTGCTTTGTTAGAAATGACACTTTGCATTATCTTTGCAGTGCTGTAATCCCGCAATGATGATAAAAAGACTCCTGATAATGACATTGCTTGCAACTGTGATGCCGCTGCGCAGCATGGCACAGTATGCCCGTGCCGTGGACTATTCCACCGATGTGGCAATGTTCATTCCTGCAGCAGTGGGTCTTGGAGTTGCCATTTATGAGGGTGACAGGGAGGGTATCGCGCAACTTGGCAAGACGCTTGCTGTCTCTACTGCCGTGACCTATATACTCAAGTATAGCGTCAAGAAGGCGCGCCCCGACGGTGACGGCTTTGATGCATTCCCGTCCAATCACTGTAATTTCGCCTTTGGCGGTGCTACGTTCCTGCAACGCCGCTATGGCTGGAAATGGGGAGTCCCTGCCTATCTTGTGAGTGCCTATGTCGCCTGGGGCAGGTTGTATGCCAAGAAACATGATATCTGGGATGTGCTTGCCGGAGCAGCCATCAGCGTGGGCAGCGGTTTCCTCTTTACAACTCCCTTTGCAAAGAAACACAATGTACAGCTGGCACCCGTTGTGACCAGTGAAGGTGGCTGCGGCGTATATTTCTCCATGTCGCTGTAGGCGCAGTATCAGTGCTTTCCATGATTCACATCAATAAAAATGCCGGGGCTTTGAACAAAAGCCCTTTTTCTTTGTTTATCATTTGAGTCGAATATTCAAATAGTTTATAAAGAAAGACGGGGCAACTCCTGTTGTCCCAGGTGTAAATTGATGTGTAATGAAAAAGAAGTATTTTAAACCGGTGATGATTGCAATGGAACTGGAGACGGTAGAACTGATAGCTGCTTCTGCGCCCCGATATGAGTATCGTGACCTTTCTCGGGACAATAGTGATGATAATGCCAGCGGCACTGATCAGTGGGGCAACTTGTGGAACAGATAAGTTCGTCCGTTAACAATAAAAAGCCATTGGATGTGTTGTATTCAATGGCTTTTTTTGTATCTTCGCCAAAAGTAACAAAAATAGTTAGTGAATTATGATAAAGCAAGAGTGGATAGAGAAGGGATACATCAATGAGGCAATCCCCGAGGGCGTTGACCTTAGGACCGAAATACGCCGTTTGTGCGAGGAGAAGAATGCTGTTGTGCTGGCACACTATTATACTGATGGTTCCATCCAGGATGTTGCCGATTTTGTCGGCGACAGTCTTGCGCTTGCACAGATTGCCGAGAAGACGACTGCCGATATCCTGGTGATGTGCGGTGTACACTTCATGGCCGAGACAAACAAGATTCTCTCCCCCGACAAAAAGGTTCTCATCCCCGACCTTAACGCCGGATGTTCGCTTGCCGAGAGTTGCCCGGCCGAGGAGCTTGCAAAGTTCAAGGCTCTGCATCCCGGTCACAAGGTGGTTGCCTATGTGAATACATCGGCAGCCGTGAAGGCGCATACCGATATAGTCGTTACATCTACCAACGCCCGTGCCATTGTAGACAGTTTCCCGAAGGATGAGAAGATCATCTTTGCTCCCGACAAGAACCTTGGCGGTTACCTGAATGCTGTCACAGGACGCAACATGCTGTTGTGGGACGGTGGTTGCCATGTACATGAGCAGTTCTCGATTGAGAAGATTGTGGAGCTGAAAGCTACTCACCCCGATGCAAAGGTACTTGCGCACCCCGAGTGCAAGAGCGGCGTTCTTGCCCTTGCCGATTTCATTGGCTCGACAGCTGCTATCCTGTCGTTTGCAGAGAAGGATGAGGCAACAGAGTTTATCGTTGCTACTGAGAGTGGCATCCTTCACGAGATGGTGAAGCGTTGCCCGGACAAGACATTCATCCCGGTACCGCCAACGACCGGCCCATGCGCTTGTAACGAGTGTGGCTATATGCGCCTTAATACCCTTGAAAAACTTTATAACACCTTGAAATATGAGTGGCCGGTGGTTGAACTTGATGAGCAGTTGCGCACCGAGGCAAAGAAACCTATCGTAAGAATGCTTGAACTCTCGAAATAAACATTTGCTGTGGGTGGACTATTGAACTATTTGTTAGCATTGGCGCTTGTGATATTTGCACTGTTTGTGCTTTTGGGCAAGGCTGATTGGGGCGTGGGAAAATACAGACTCGCCATTAAGGAACGAAAATTGGTTTGGGTGAAATACCGCCAGTACGATCCAAAGCGCGCACGTCCATTGTTCGCTCTTGTACTGTTTTTATTGGCGGTTTTCATTGTGCTGGAATATCTGTTCCGCCCATTGCCACTCTATAGCGCAGGCATACTGCTTGCAGTAGTGGTGCCGATTGCCTTGTATGTAGAGTTCAAATGCCGGATAAAATGACTAAAAAGCGCATTGCTGCGTTACGCTTGTCCTGAAAATCCTCGTTTATTTTAGTAAACTGCGGTTTTCACTCCTTCGCAATCCTTGCACTGCATCTTTTTATTCATTTTCAAATAATAGAGTAAGCGCATTACGTAAATTATAAAACCTGCCTTTCAAAGGCAGGTTTTTTTCTTCAACGGCAAGGCCTAAAAGGGCGTAATGGGCTGAAAGGCCGATATCCTGTGGGCTGTGAAGCTTTACTCCTTTATGAACCTGGTGATGTGTGATACAAGTTCGGGGTTTATTGGCAGCGTGGGGTCGCTGTATGTTGCCAATTGTGCCATCTGCTCCATCGTGCTGCATTGCTTCAGCACATGATTCATCTCCTTTATTATATATAAGGATGACGTGGGCAATGCTGTGTGCAGTTTGTCGGCCTCCTCGGTACCGACCTGTATGTCCTTGTCGCCCTGCAGAATGAGCACAGGGATGTCAAGTTTCGCGATTTCCACTGCTGGATTGTATGCGAACCATGAGATGAGATAGGGCTGGACGCTCTGGCGGTAGAGTGATGCAAGGTAGAACGGTACTTGCTCAACGGTGCGTCCCTCGCGCAACTCCTTGCATATTGCTGCCGATTCCTCTTGAATCTGTACCGGCTGTCCCTGCAACTGTTTCTCCAGTATTTCGTATGCAGGGCTGCCGCATCCCGATATTGAGATGTACGCCTTTACGGCCTTGCTCTCTCTTGCTGCCACCATTCCAATGAGTGAGCCCTCGCTGTGTCCGGCAATGATAACCTTGTTGAAACGCTTGTCGCTACCAAGCTTGTCGGCCCAGGCTGCAGCATCGTTGATATAATGCTCAAAGCGCAAATCCTCCTCTTTTGTGCCGGCAGCGCTGCTTTTGCCAATGCCGCGCTTGTCGTAGCGCACCGAGGCAATACCTTTTGAGGCAAGCTCCTGCGCCAGGTAGAGCAGGGAGTTGTTCTTCATCCCGGCAATAATGGTATTGCCGTCCATGTCTGTCGGGCCACTGCCGGCAATGATTATTACCACAGGACAAGGGGTGCCGCCATCGGGGAGCATCAGTTTTCCGTGAATGTCGCCGGTTGGGGTGTTGAGGATAATCTCTTCCTCCCCAGCATAAGTAGTTGCTGTGAGCAGCAGTGCTGTAAAGAGTGTAAACAGACGTTTCATGGGGTGTCGGATTTTAATTTTAGACCCAAAAGGGCGTAAATGGCAAAAAAGCCTAAAAGGGATAAAAAAAAGGGCAGATTGCGGTCTGCCCCAATGTGTTTGAATATTACATTTTGCTGCCGAACTTGCCGCCACCGAGCTTGCCGCCGGTCTTTGCACCGCCGGTGCCTTTTGCAGCAAAGATGTTCTCGCCATAGTTCACGGCCTTGAAGCCTGCGTCCTGCTTGCGGCGGAAGGCAATCTCAATGAGCTTGTCAATGAGCTGGGTGAAGTTGATGCCGCTGTACTCCCAAAGGTAGAACGAGAGTGAACCGGGGATGGTGTTGATTTCGTTGACGAAGATTTCGCCTGTAGCCTCGTCAATGATGAAGTCGATGCGTGCCACGCCGTCGCATGAGAGTGCGCGGAATGTGTCGCAGGCCGCCTTCTGAATGAAATCGGTACTCTCTTTTGGAAGGTTGGCAGGTATTTCGCGAACAGTTGACTGCATACCCTGTGACTGCTTGCCGCCACCGTTCATGTACTTGTCCTGGTATGAGAGAATCTCGCCGCTGCGCACGGGAACCTCGCAGACCGATGGCTGGCACTCGTAGTAGTTGCCAAGCACGGCGCAGTTCACCTCCTTGAGTTTCTGTACATATTTCTCAATGATTACACGGCTTGTGAATGAGATAGCGTACTCAATGGCGTCAACCAGCTCCTCACGGTTGTGTGCAGCGCGGATACCAACGCTTGAACCGCTGTTCGCTGGCTTTACGATTACAGGGTAGCCAAGCTTCTTCTCAATGCCGGCAACAGTCTCGTCCTGCTTGTCGCTCCACTCCTTGTCGCTGAACCAGTAGTAGTCGATGACGGGAATGCCGCACTCCTTGAGAATCATCTTCATGGTAATCTTGTCCATACCGTTTGCCGATGCAAGGGTGTTGCATCCTGTGTATGGAATGCCACAGAACTCCATCACGCCCTGGAATGTGCCGTCCTCGCAGTTTGTGCCATGAAGTGCAGGCAGGATTACATCAAGTCTTGTAACAACCTCCTTCTGGAACATACCCTTTTTGGTACGGTACAGGTTGGTGTCGCCATATATTGGCTTCATGTAAACCTCCTCGCACATAGAGAGCAGCTTCTTGGGGTCGCGGTAGTTGGCAACATTGCGCAGTGCCTCGCCTGTGTACCACTTGCCCTCCTTGGTTATGTATATCGGGGTGATGTCATACTTCTCTGTGTCCATTGCAGCCATTGCCTGGTTGGCTGTGATTACTGAAATCTCGTTCTCGACGGAGCGGCCGCCAAAAACAACTCCTACATTTGTCTTCATTGCTGTTATATTTGTTTTTTGTTTTAGTTATAATTTAAAGGCCCAAAAGGTCGTAAAGGGCTAAAAGGGCAAAAAGGTTTTTCTTTTGCGGACACGGCGTGCCGTGTCCCTTCTGTTTACTTGAAATTGT
>JAFOCD010000219.1 GCA_017381475.1 Bacteroidaceae bacterium | reverse complement strand
GGTTTACTACTATGACACCACAGCACTTGGTGCGAACTATGCCGTAAATGAGCAGGACTTTCATTGGGTGGTGTGCCACGAATTTGAGAAGCGAGGCTGGCAAGTGGAAGATGTCTATCTTGGCAACCCAATGCGACACGATGAAAAGTACCTTTTAATCAATCAAGGCTTTGCCGGCAAGCAGAGGCTGATGCCGTTCTTCAACCGTCAGAATAACGATGACCTTATCCTTGCCATTCAGACTGCCGGTGTGGTGCGTGGTCGCAACGGTTTCCGCAAAGATAAAGGCGGTGAGAAGCTGGACGAGACAGAAGAAAACCTGCTCGAGCACCGCACCGACGGCACCGATGCGTTTGATACGCTGTATATCGGAGCAGAAAAATTCCCTTACAGAGAAATATTTCCTGTTACCGCAAGTGGGGTGATGTAGGCTCTGTTTGGATAAACCTTGCTTGCGGAATATTCTATTTCTGAATAAATATAAGCAATAATATAGATGTTGACCCAGCAATGTTATCCCGACAGAGACAATGTTGCGAGTAAGTGAGTGCAGAATCAAGTTTACTTGAATTATGCCGAGCGTGAGCAACTTCACTAAAAGTAAAGCGACGAGGGATCTCTAGCAACAATATACGAGATATCTCACATTAGTTCGATATGACATCAACGCGTTTTTAGTATGTGGGTCAACTGCTATATTATTACCTTAATTTTATACCAATAGTTCGTTAATTTTATAAAAGTTACACCGCGGCGCGAACGCCGTAGAATAAAAGTTCTTTGAAATCAGTGTTATTTAATCGCATGTTCGGAGATTTTCCGGACATTGCAATAAATCGATCCACCATTGCAGCGTTGTGCAGCAGTGTTTTGGTTGAACCGACCGAGAGGACCATCCCTTGCTGACGGGCAAATGCCCTTGCGAGGTTGACGGAAGTGAGCGAGGCGTTGAAGGCAAACGACAGAGCTTCTTTGTTTCTCGCCTGACAGTGTGTGAGCCCGGTGAACTGCTTGGCATCGCGGAAGACGAACTCCAACTGGAAACGTGTCCGGTAGATGTCAAAGATGTCACGTGCTGACATCGAGGCGTCGGTTGAGAAGAAGACCTTTCGGGTCTGACGCTTCTTTTCTGCATCCTCGTAGTCAACCAGGACAACTCGAACTTCACATCCAAGGCTCACGGCCCAGACGACAGCCGTGTACATCTTGTATACGAGTTTGCCTTCGGCAGTATAGTCCTCCGAGAAGATGTTCATGTCAAGATTGTTGATATCAACCTTGCCTGCAAACTTCTGAGGACGGCCACGCTTGCCAGTCTTTGGACCTGAGTACAGGTACTTGAGGTTGACGTCATCACGGAAGCGACTTATGAGATTGAATCCCAGAGACTTCACTCCTGACACAAAGCTCTCTTTCGAGAAGTATGCGTCTGCAACTATGAGCTTGCATATGGACAGCAACTGTTTGCAGTTGCGGTTGAGCATCCTCAGATACCATCCGGTGAGGGAGTCGGGATCTTTCATCCCCTTGGTGCAGTCAGGTTTTCGTCCTCGCTTCTTGTCTGTGAAGGTCTGTTCTGCCTTTAGGAAGACCGAGTCCTTGGCATCGGCGTCAACGATGGATATGCCAAGTATCTCAAGACCCTTCTTCATAGCAGCTGCACAACCGGACCAGAACCAGTCGATGCCTGGAGTCTTCTTGCCGGACTTGGAGATATAGCAAGGATCGATGGCTATTGCAATGCGATGTCCCTTTGTCGATTCCAGGAACGACCGGTTGAACGACAGCCAGTCGAAAGACTTCCTGAAGTTCTGACGGAACCTGCTTTCGCACGAACGACCGCACCTCGCCAACTGGGTGAAGTTGAGTCGTCCGGTATGTGTGAGAATAAGTTCCATGGTCTCGATGAAGAAAGATTGAAAAGATTTGCTTAAATTTGCCTGGCCGGAGAGGGCTTTCGAAATCATCTCTCTGAGCTGGATAAGGGGCTTGATTTTCATTAAAGTAACTGGATTTGTTGTTACTACTAAGTTACTGAAAATCAAGCACTTATCCAAATTTTTCAAGCAGTATTTTCATCAATTTTTAACACTTTTTTCGGCTTTGTTCTATGCCGTCTGCGAGGTGCTGTAAAGCTACCCCATAACGGGCTATTGCATACGTAAGTAATTGAAAATTAAATAATTGTTAAAATTTTAACGAACTATTGTTATACGGTACATCTATTAAACGGGGTTAGTGGTAGAGATTCATTTTTATACCGCCCTCTTCAGTCAATAACAGCCGATGTGCAATGTGCCACTGCTTGCATTTAAGGCATTGGTGATTAAAATGCACTGCAATACTTCCTGCTACGGCTTTTTTCGGTGCAAAGGTAGCAACACACGGATATTCACAAGGACAGGCAGAGTGATAAGGAATAATTGAAAATTCTTTGTCGCTCCGCTTTTCTTTTGTCGCTTTACCAAACAATTTCTGTCTGCCCGTCGGGTAAATTTTTCCTATAATCCTTGTGAGGCTATATCCTTACCGTGTTGCCCTTGTATGCACATAAAAAATCTCGATAGCGAAAGCGCAGTGCATAAACATTAATCATCAATTAAAAGCATACAGTTATGACACATTCAGTTCACACATCGGCTT
>JAFOCD010000218.1 GCA_017381475.1 Bacteroidaceae bacterium | reverse complement strand
TGTTGCACCTTCACAAAGTTTGTCCAACTTCGCAACTTTTTTCTCCACGAACTCCATCAACTGCTGTGATGCATCGAAATGAACAGATTGAATTCTTGTTACCATAATTAAACCTCCTATAATTTATTGTTTACCGGCTCTGGGATGAGCCTTTTCATAAAATCCTTTCAAATCCTCGAAACTAAGGTGGGTGTATATCTCTGTGGTGGCAAGCTGACGATGCCCCAACAACTCTTTAACAGCCCCAATCTCGGCATTGTTGTTGAGCATAGCTGTAGCAAACGAATGCCGCAACACATGAGGGCTCTTTTTCTTTACCGAGGTGACAAGTGCAAGGCGGGTATTGACCATGCGATAGACGGTTCCGGGATTGACACGCACTCCCTTGTCGGACAAGAATAAGGCCTGGCCATCATGCGCAGCAAACTGTTCACGGGCCTGCATATACTCCTCAAGCGCAACCTTTAGACCTGTAGCAAAAGGGATTATACGTTGGCGATTGCGTTTTCCAAGCACCTTGATTACCGAGGCATTCATGTCGACCGACGCCACATCCATGGAGACAAGTTCAGAGAGACGGATACCGGTTTCATAGAACAGACGTATTATCATCCTGTCGCGGCAAGCGGAATAGCCCGTGCCAAAATCGACATCGTCAAGGAGCGCGTCCATCTCGTCCTCTTTGACAAAAGTGGGGAGTTTCTTCCTGCACTTGGGCCCTTTAAGGCTCTGAACAGGATTTTCCACCACCTTACCCTCGCGGCGCAGGAAATCGAAGAACGAGCGCAGGGAACTGAGCTTGCGATTAACGGACGATGGTGCAGCGCCGGCATCCATCAACGACGCCACCCACGAGCGCACGACATCAACATCGGCCTCCCAAAACAAAAGCGACTCATCCATGCGGGCCGCATAGTCCTTAAACGCGAGGAGGTCGTTTTCATACGCCCTGAGCGTATGAACCGAATAGAGCCTCTCGGTTCGCAGATACCCGATAAATGAGTCTATAAACATATTCGTTGCCGAAAGAAATTGTCTTTCGGCAACGAATATAAATCAGTTTTAATTAAAAAACAAGAAAAACGGAAAATTATTCCTCATTTGCGCGAAGCTTCTGTACGTATACAGCATGCTCCATCTTCAAACGCTTCAAAACTGAAGGCTTGTCAAACTGCTGACGAGCGCGCAATTCCTTAACAACACCGGTTTTCTCGAATTTTCTCTTGAATTTTTTGAGAGCTCTTTCAATGTTCTCGCCCTCCTTAACAGGTACTACAATCATTTCCTATTTAATTATTTAGTTTATATTATTTTTCACTTTAGACAAAATGCAGCGCAAAAGTAGATACATTTTCTCAAATAGCAAAACATTTCGGCCGTTTTTTGCATCAAAGAGGCAAAAGTTTGGATTATAACACAAAAAAGGATGGTGACCCGGAAGAAACGGGTCACCATCTTATTGTTGAAGTTTGAATAAAAAGAGCCTTTTAGTCAACTTCCATATACTACCTTATAATATAATATATTAAAGGTTAGGATTAATGCTGCTCCACTCCTCGATTGCAGGAACAATGTTAAGAGTAACGAGCTCGTCACGCATCTTGCAGAGGTGAGCGTAGCTTGCATCAAGCTTAGCAATCTCCTCGTCTGTACCAACAGGCATCTTGTATGAGCAACCGTTAGCATCGAGAACTGTGTCCATAGCCATCATGATGTGGTTGTACTTCTCGTTAGATACATATGTACCTGCTGGGTAACGGAATGTCTCACCACCCATAACTGAACGGATCATCTCAACTGAGAGGTATGAAGGGCTCTGGAATGAAGAACGGCCACGGAGCTTGATGATAGCTGCACCACCCTGTGTAACATCCTTCTTCATCTGCTCCCACTCCTCTTCTGGGAACTCAGCTGTACCAATGAGGTCTGTCAATGGCTTGCCGGCAACCTTTACTGCGCTACCGAATACAGCCATCTGCTCACCGTGACCACCATAAGTTGCACAACCTGTAACCTCGCTCATCATTACGCCGAACTTCTTTGCAAGAGCGTTCTGCAAACGTGTTGAGTCGAGACCTGCGAGTGTTGTAACCTGACCTGGCTTCAAGCCCGAGTAGAGAAGTGTTACAAGACCTGTCAAATCGGCTGGGTTAAAGATAATAACTACGTGCTTAACATCTGGGCAGTATGTCTTGATATTCTTACCGAGTTCCTCGGCAATCTTGCAGTTACCAGCGAGCAAATCCTCACGTGTCATACCCTCCTTGCGAGGAGCACCACCTGAAGAGATGATATATTTTGCATCCTTGAATGCCTCGGCAACATCAGTTGTTGCTGTGATATTCACATTGTCGAAACCGCTCTGACGCATCTCCTCAGCAACACCCTCGGGAGAGAATACATCATAAAGGCAAAGATTGCTTGTCAAGCCCATCATCAAGGCAGACTGAGCCATGTTTGAACCAATCATACCGGCAGCACCGACGATCACCAATTTCTCATCTGTCAAAAATTTCATAACTTTAGAATTTAAAGGTTTGTATTAAATGAATATTTCTTTTTCAATTATAGTCCAAGATGCTTGAATATCCTTGCTGTTGCACCGGCATTGGTCGAAACCAGGTCACCGGCAGCTTTACCGGCACGTTTGAGCAATGACTCATCGGCTGCAAAAGCGTTCATTTTGTCCTCAATGTCGCATGTAGCAATTATCTCAATGCCACCGCCACACTCCTTGAGCAACTGCGCCTCCTGAAACTTGCGGTTATTGGGGCCAAAGAAAACAGGAATGCCATAGACCGCAGCCTCGAGCACATTATGGATACCCACGCCAAAGCCACCGCCCACATAGGCCATATCACCATAACGGTATATTGACGACAGAAGACCATAGCAGTCAACAATGAGACAATCGGCCTGCGCCACTTCGTCCATAGTTGCGGTTGAATAGCGCACACATTTGCCCTCATACTGCTCAACAATGCGAGCTACGCGCTCCTCATTCACTTCGTGCGATGCTATGATAAGCTTCCATTCACGATGCTTATTGAAGAAAGGCATGTAAACTGCCTCGTCATCACCCCATGAACTACCCACGACAAAGACCTTGCGGTCGCCCTCGGCGAAGGCATCGACCAAAGGCAACTGACGTGCCTGCTCAAGAATCTTGGTCACGCGATCAAAGCGGGTGTCACCAACAACTGTAACTTTGTCAATATCTATCGACTTTAACAACTCCTTTGATTTTGCATTCTGTACAAAAAGGTGTGTAAAGCAATGAAGCGCCAAACGGTAGCGTCCCCCCATGGGCTTGAAGAAAACCTGGTCTTTGCGGAATATTGACGAAACGCTGTAAGACGGTATCTCGCGTTTCTTCAACTCCTGCAGGAAGTTGAGCCAGAACTCATACTTTATAAAGAATGCCATCTTCGGCTGCACCAAATCGAGAAAACGGCGCACATTGCGCTTGGTATCAAAAGGCAGATAACATACAATGTCGGCCTGCTGGTAGTTTTTTGCCGGAATGTAGCCCGAAGGTGAGAAGAAAGTGAGGACGACGCGATACTCGGGATGCTCTGCACGCAACTTCTCTATCATCGGGCGCCCCTGCTCGAACTCGCCAAGCGAGGCTGCGTGAAACCATACATACTGCGTTCCCGGCTTCACCTTTTCCTGCAACATTGCAAATACCTCCTTGTGACCTGCAAGCATCTTCTTCGCCTTCTTATGGCCGAAGAGCGCAACCAATTTCACCAGGAAAATGTATAAATATATTCCGAACGTATACATAACTTTATCCCAAAACTGTTATTGCACGGCGCAGACGCGACAATGTCTCCTCCTTACCAATAAGACCCGAAATATGGAACATCTGCGGTCCTTTGCCCTCGCCCACCAAAGCAAGACGGAATGCGTTCATGATATCGCCCATACCATACCCCTTGACCTCAATCCACTCATGGACAGCCTTGTCCTGACTCTCGATTGAGAAGTCATCAAGACTCTCGAGCAAGTCGGCAAGCTCGGTCATCTTCTGGGCAGAATCCTCTTTCCAGCGTTTCTTTGCTGTCTTCTCGTCATAGGCCTGCGGTGCCTCGAAGTAGAAGCTGCTTGCATCCCAGAGTTCGTGTACAAAGTTGACACGGCCCTTCATCAATGACACGATTACCTCAAGGTGTTCCAATGTAGTCTCAACACCGTGCGCCTTGACAACATTCATGAAGATTTCGGCAATCTCACGATCAGATTTCTGCAAGATATATTCGTGGTTGAACCAAACCATCTTCTTATAGTCAAAGCGTGCGCCGGCCTTGCTACACTTAGAGAGGTCAAACTTTTTAATAAGCTCTTCCATTGACATCATCTCGACATCGTCACCGGGGTTCCAGCCAAGCAATGCAAGGAAGTTAACGACCGCCTCGGGCAAGTAGTCGCTCTCGCGGAAACCCGATGAGATTGAGCCGCTCTTTGGATCGTTCCACTCAAGCGGAAACACCGGGAAACCAAGACGGTCACCGTCTCGCTTGCTAAGTTTGCCATTACCCTCGGGCTTGAGGAGCAATGAAAGGTGAGCGAACTGTGGCATTGTATCCTCCCAACCGAATGCACGGTAAAGCAACACATGAAGAGGTGCCGAAGGCAACCACTCCTCGCCACGAATAACGTGGGTAATCTCCATCAAGTGGTCATCGACAATGTTTGCAAGGTGATATGTTGGCAACTCGTCGGCCGACTTGTAAAGAACCTTGTCGTCAAGAATAGACGAGTTGATAGTTACCTCGCCACGGATAATATCGTAGACAACAACCTTTTCACCCGGCTCAATCTTGAAGCGTACTACATACTGGTGTCCAGCCTCAATGAGGGCAGCAACTTCTGCTGCATCCATCGCCAATGAGTTACGCATTGAGAGACGTGTTGAAGCATCGTACTGGAAATTCTCGATCTCGTTTCTCTTAGCCTCGAGTTCCTCGGGAGTATCGAATGCGATGTACGCCTTGCCGGCATCGAGCAACTGCTTTACATACTGCTTGTATATGTCACGACGCTCCGACTGACGATAAGGGCCATAGTTTCCGCCGAAGGAAACACCCTCGTCGAACTTGATACCCAACCAACGGAATGACTCAAGGATATAATCCTCGGCTCCGGGAACGAAACGGGTTGAATCGGTATCCTCAATGCGGAGAACAAGATCACCACCATGCTGCTTCGCAAACAGATAATTATAAAGGGCGGTTCTCACACCACCGATATGTAATGGTCCGGTTGGACTTGGTGCAAAACGCACTCTTACTCTTCTTTCTGTCATAGTGTTCAAATATTAAAACCAACTAACTGTCCATTAGAAAGGCAGCACAACAAACCAATGCAACCGCAACTACCCTAATTAACAGTATATTCAGTACAAAAATAACACAACTTGAGCGGTTGACAAAATAAAATCATGGATTTTTCAATCGGCGCGAAGCAAAAGCAAATGGCACATGCAGGCGTGCTCTGTCTAATCCAACAAAAGTCGGTTACATCAAGGACAAAACCCGGCCGCAAAACTTAAATTATCAAAAAACAGCCTTATATTCCGTTTATTTTCTATATATTTGCGAATCGAATATTATACAAAATTATGGTTAAGAACTTTAAAGAAAAAATAAAGAAAAATGGACGCAGGATTTCGCGCATTGCGCTGATTGCCATCTGCGCCAGCCTTGTAATACTTTTCATGCCCAAAGGCAAAACCATACAATACGATTTCAAGATTGGTTCACCATGGGCACACGAGCAACTTCTTTCCGAGTTCGACTTCGACGTCTACAAAAGCAGCGCAGACATAGAAGCCGAAGAGGACAGCATATACAAGAAATCCATACCGGTATTCCAAAAGGTAGACCAGCACAACCAGAGCGAGATGACCGTCATCTACGCCCTCTTCAGTACCGAATACAACGAAATAAAGAAGTTGTACAGAGAGGAGAACATCATCGCCGACTCGGACACCATATATTTGCCTAACGGAAGAACACAAAGAGTCTCTATCTACAAGGACAGTCTGCAGGCAAATAGACAACAGAAGACCATTACATTCATCACGCTTACCGAAGCACTGCAAAGACTCAACAACATTCTACCAGATACAACAGGTATCACAGAACGAATTCAGCCCAACTACAAATGCGACGTAGCTGCAACAGAAAGGGAGATAAAGAAAGAATTGGGCAAGATTAGCAGACTTGCCGAGCAGATCAAGAAAGACCAGAGAATCATAGGACACGGCGAAATCGTTGACAGAAAGGCCGAAAGAGCCATAAACTCATACCTTGCCGAGAAGAACAGACAGGAAAAGGTAAAATCCGAGGAGAATTGGCTCTACATCCTGCTTGGTCAATCGGCTTTCATCGTAATTTGCCTCATATTGCTGCTTGCGTATATTACATTGTACAAGAAGGAAGTGCTCAACAACACCAACAAGTTCATATTCACAATAATCGCAGCAACAATATTCCCTATCATCGTCGGTATCATGACCGAGCATGGAGGGTTCAGTGTATTCATCCTACCCTTCGCCATCGTGCCCATAACGCTATGCCTGTTCATCGACCACAACACTGCATTTGTAACAAACACCATCTCATTGGCAATGTGCTCAATCATGGTTGCATCGCCATACGAGTTCCTGTTGCTGCAATTAACCGCAAGCTATTGTGCGATTTTGAGCTTGAGAGACCTCTCTTCACGCTCACAGATGTTCAAGTGCGTGACAATCACATTGCTGACCTATTCGGTAATATACCTATGCTACGAAATGGTTACATCAGGCGGGTTCTCAAACATGAAGAGCATGATGTATGTCTACTTCATCGTAAGCACTGTACTGACACTGTTCATCTACCCGCTCATGTTCATCATTGAGCGCACATTCGGTTTCATCTCAAGCATCACCCTAATTGAGATTTCAAACCTGAACTGCAAACTGCTTCAAAGAATGTCGCAGGAAGCACCAGGAACATTCCAGCACTCAATGCAGGTGGGCAATCTTGCTGCCGAAGCGGCAATAGCCATTGGCGCCAACCCACTTGAGGTACGAACCGGAGCATTATACCATGACATAGGCAAGCTTGAGAACCCAATATACTTCACCGAAAACCAGAATGGTGGCATAAGCCCGCATCAAAGACTGTCACCAATCGAAAGTGCACAGGTAATCATCAAGCATGTAACAGACGGAATTGCAATAGCCGAGCGCGAGGGATTGCCAAAGAAGATCAAGGAGTTCATCGCCACACACCACGGACTATCCAAGACCGGATATTTCTACATAACCTACAAGAACCAGCATCCTGACGAAGTCGTTGATGAGAAACTCTTCACATACCCCGGGCCACAGCCATTCACAAAAGAACAAGCAGTACTCATGATGGCAGACTGCGTCGAGGCCGCCTCACACAGTATAAAAGAGTACACCGAGGAGAATATCTGCAAGCTTGTAGACAACATCATTGACGCCAAATTCCGCGAGGGAGAGCTGATGATGGCACCACTGACATTCCAGGACATCTTCACCATCAAAGAGGTGTTCAAGAAGAGACTCATGGCTATCTACCACACGAGAATCAGTTATCCAAGCGAAAAGAAGAAATAAACACAGGAGGGTGGCCGGGACGCAAGTTCGGCCACCCTCTTAAGTTTGAAACAAAGCAAGAGATGAAAGGATTGCTACATTACATCTGGGAGAACGGTTTGTTACCGGAAACAAGGCTACACACAACGGCCGGCGAGGAGTTGCGCATAATATCACCAGGTACCCCCAACGCAGCCGAACCAAAGCTTTTCAATGACGCAAGAATTGAAATTGACGGAAGACATCTGTGCGGAAGTGTAATGCTACACGATGGTACACAAGATGGGCATTTGGGGTTATTTGACAGCAACAACGGTTGCCAGGTGATGCTACATGTATCATTAGAGAAAATATACCCAACACCGGCAAACAACACTCCGCTACTGCACGTCGACTGCTCGGGAGAACTTATACAGGAATTTCAGGAAGCACAGAAAAAAGAGAGGCAGCTACCTTGCGGAAGCACTATTGCACAACTCCCTGCTACAGAGTTCCACGACATCCTTTCACACCTGCTTGAGGAGCGATTTAAAGAGAAAAGAAGAATCATTGAACGTATATTTCAGCAGTGCGACCAACGATGGGATGACACCCTGCTGAAGGTCGCCATACGTAGTTTTGGATTCGGAATCCAAAGCGATGTATTTGAAAAATGGGCAAGCATGCTCAGCACCAACGCCCTTGGCAAGCACAGCGACAATCTGACACAGATTGAAGCGATATTCTTTGGACAGGCAGGGCTGCTGGAGGACGCGAGCATTCCTTATTACTATAGGAACGAAGCTACACAAAGCGCCTATTACAACGAACTGAAACGGGAATACGACTTCTTACGCAACAAGTTCAACCTCGCGACCCTAAACCACAGCACATGGGGAAACGGTAGCACCAGTCCTCACCTACGAATTGCAAGGTTGGCCAAGCTCTATTACCTCAAAAGAATCACAATATCAAGTATAATTGCAGCACACACATTAACCGACCTGTACAAGCTGTTCAACCATTCATTGGATGGATATTGGCAGAACCACACCTGTTTTGGAGGGACAGAGACATGCGGCAACGGCTGCATGAGACAGAAGCAGGTAGACATTCTCATTATAAATTCAGTCATACCAATGCTATATATCTATGGCAAGCACAGAAAGGACGAAAGACAGTGCGAGAAGGCAGGCGAATGGCTACATCAGATTGACTGCGAAGAGAACAGTATCATAAAGAAGTGGCGTGAGCAAGGTGTCAAGACAGAGTGTGCTGCTGACTCACAAGCAATGTTACACCTGCACCGCAACTACTGCAAGACAAACGACTGCATCAATTGCCGTTTCGCATACCACTACATCAAGAACAGACTGAAATAGGCTTTTTTCACCAGAGACTGAAAACTCACAGGATATAATATATAAAAGAACGACAGCAAAGATATCTTTGCTGTCGTTCTTTTATATATATGCAATGAAGATTACTTGCCGTTCTTCTTTGCCTTTCTGCTAGCCTGGAACTGCATAACCTTGTATGCAACAGGAGCTGCAACAAAGATTGATGACAAAGTACCGAACACAACACCGAGAATCATCGCAAACGAGAAGCTGCGGATGCTGTCGCCACCAAGGAAGAAGATACACAACAATACAATCAATGTACTGAACGATGTATTCAATGTACGCGCGAGAGTTGTATTCAATGACACATTGAACAACTCATACTTATTGCGGTTTGGATAGATATGTGCAAACTCACGGATACGGTCGAAGACAACCACCTTGTCATTGATTGAGTAACCGATAGCAGTGAGGATAGCACCGATGAAGATCTGGTCTAGTTCAAGTGACATTGGCAACACTCCATTGAACACTGAATAGCAGCCCAAAATCATAACAACGTCGAGAGCAAGAGCAAAGATTGCACCAATGCTATAAGCGACATTGCGGAAACGCACAAGAATGTAGATAAAGATTGCGATCAGAGCCAAAATCACTGATACGATAGCACTATCACTGATCTCCTCGGCAACGGTTGAATCAACCTCCTGAGAGCTCTCGAATGTAAAGGCATAGTTGCCGTCGTTCTTCAATACATCGCGTACGAAGTCTTTGACTTTGGCAGGTACTTCAGGGCGCTTATCATTTATCATATAGTTTGTAGAGATACGCACCTGATCACCATCAGTACCATAAGAAATAACCTGTACGTTTGCATCACCAACCTTGTCCTTGAACAGCTTCTGCACGTCAGCCTCGTCAACCTTCTGCTCGAACTTGACTACATAGTTGCGGCCACCGGTAAATTCAATGCTCTTGGCCATACCACGGAATACAAATGAACCGAGCATTACAAGTGCAAGAACCACAAAAGTAACACCAACTTTCTTCGAAAGCTTCATAAAGTTGACATTTGCACTATGGAACAACTTTGTTGAGAGCTTGGTTGTAAATGTCAGGTTCATCCACTTGTTCTTGCTGTGGAAACGCTCATATACAATGCGTGTAACAAACACTGCTGTAAAGAACGAACACAACAGACCGATAATCAATGTTACGGCAAAACCCTTGATAGGACCTGTACCGAAGTTATACAGAATGATACCTGTAATCACAGATGTAAGGTTAGAGTCAAGAATTGCCGAGAATGCGTTCTTGTAACCATCAGCAAGCGCCGCACGCACATTCTTGCCGGCCTTCAACTCCTCCTTCGCGCGTTCATATATAAGCACGTTAGCATCGACAGCCATACCCAATGTCAACACGATACCGGCAATACCGGCCATTGTGAGTGATGCCTGGAACGAAGCAAGGATACCCAATGTAAAGAAAAGGTTCAAAAGAAGTGCACCGTTCGCAACCAAACCTGGTTTGAGACCATAGACAAAGCACATGTAAACCATCAACAGAATGAATGCCACGATAAACGACATCATACCCTGCTCAATAGAAGCCTTACCGATTGTAGGACCAACAACACTGCACTCTACAGCTCGCAGAGGAACAATCATCTTACCCGATGAAAGCACAATCGCCAAATTCTGTGTCTCCTTGATAGTAAAGCTACCGTTAATAACACTACTACCACCAGAAATACGCTCGCTTGGAACTGGAGCACTGTAAACAAAATCATCCAGAACTACTGCGATAGGACGTTCTTCTGTAGCACATTCGCCTGTAAGATCAGCCCAACGAGACGCAGCAGAAGAGGTCATCTTCATGTTTACGCAAGGTCTGGTTGAGTTCTGTTCGAAACCGGCCGAAGCCTCTTCAACAACATCACCGGTCAAACCCTTGCTATCTTTCTTAATCGCATAAAGTGTGTGCACGCCACCCTTGGAATCGGCACCCCAAAGGAGTTCCAAACCATTATCAAAAAGACGCTTATACGAGTAGTCATTCTTCATCTCAGAAATTGCCTTGTTAATCACTGCAGTGTCTGCACGATTCACGTAAGCAATGATACCGTTACCGGCGATTAACTTTCCTGCAAATGGATATTCCTCGTCTTTATTATATCTCTCAAGTTCTTTGGCTATAGTCTCCATTTCTGCAGCAGTATATGTCTTCCAGAACTGAAGGTTTGAAGAACGGGTCAAAAGTCCCTTAACCTCTTCCTCATCATCTGCACCAGGAAGCTCTACAAGAATACGGCCCTGGCCATCTGCAAGTTTCTGAATGTTAGGCTGCGCTACACCATAACGGTCAATACGTGAGCACACAACATCATAGGAATTATCTACGGCATTGGCAAGTTCTGCGCAGATCATAGCAACAATCTCCGCATTGTTCTTGCCTCTTACCTTGTCCTTGAAATCGCCTTTACTGAATACAGACTCCAATGTCTTGGTCTCTGGCAAATTATCGACAAAAGCATTGACAACCGCTTCCATTTTGGCATCGTTATTTGCAGCCTCCTGAGCAGCAGCAAGAGCATTTGTTACAGCAGCATCAATGTTACCATAAGCCAATGACTTGAGGAACTCCGGTGCAGACACCTCGAGAGTAACACTAAGTCCACCTCTCAAATCCAAGCCAAGGCCAATCTGCAACTCGCGGCACTCCTGAAGAGTGTATGTTCCGAGCCACACTTTGTCATCCTTGTGCTTTTCGAGATAGCCATCCTTTTCGTCCTTGATTGCTTTCTTGATGTCAAGGTTCTTACGATACTCATTCTTTGCCTCCTCGATATATGGCTTAAGGTACTTACTCTTAGCCTTTTCGAATTCAGCATCCTCGTCCAAAACCTGTTCTGCCAATCCCTCAACATAAGCTTTGGCATGTGCTTCAGCTGCAGCAATCAGCTCCTCATTTGTGTTCACCTTCTCGTTTGCATACATCTCAATGTTTTTCTCAACCTGAGTTGTAGCATACGCTTCAATCTTCTCATCCTCTCTACTGGTTACGTAGGTGAAAGAGAGATAGAACAGACACACAAGAGTCAGCAGTACTGCAAAAACTTTTACAAATCCTTTGTTCTGCATTGTTAATTAAATTTTATTATGATTTATTTTGTTCTGTTTAAAAACGCGCAAATATAGCATTTTTTCTTCAAACCAGCCGTCTTTTTCAGCTTTTTTCTTTATTTTAATAGTATAAAAGACAAAAAATCCACCACGTGGTGGATAATTTGTGCACAAAAATTATTTGTCAAGGCAAAAAATGGAATTTAGACAACAACCGTCAACGACGGGAAGAGGCATCAAAAAGGCGCTTTTTCTCGTCATCGGTCAACGAAGCATAGCCACCCTTCTTAATTTTTTCGAGAATCTTGTCTATCGCAGCCTCATCGCTTTTTTTGCGCGCATTATACTCATAATCATCGTTTCGAGCAGTGCCTTTTGAGTATGTAAACTTGCCTTTCTTTGCCTTTGGAGGTTTTGACTTGAACACAGAGGCCAGCCAGCCAAAGAAAGATTTACCCCAATCGATCGGGCGATTGACAATTTCCGTAATATCCTTGCCACGACTAAGCGCGACCGCAACCAACAGACCGCCCAAAGCGCCACCAAGATGTGCAAAGTTACCGCCCGCATTGTCACCTGAAAGCATCAGCACAGAGATCAAGACTGAAACAATCGCGAATGTCGACAACTTGACACTTCCAAAAAACAGCATGTTCAGTCGGTAATCAGGGCAACGCACTGCTGCAGCCGTGATGACAGCCAACACCGATGCCGAAGCACCGACGAGGAAAGAGCTGTCCACATAACCCGAGAACAACGGGAACACATTGTATGCTGTAACATAAAACAGAGCGCCAAAGAGACCGCCTAAAAGATAAGTGCCGATGAAATGACGCGCCGAGAAAAAGTTCAGGAATATACGGCCGAAAACATGAAGTGCAAACATATTCCAAAGTATATGCATCACACCTCCATGCAGGAACATATAGGTAAACAAAGTCCATGGTCTTTGCAACAGGAGGGTTGGAGAAGCCGGCAACTCGAACCATAACTTGATGCCGGCGCCAACGCCAGGCCTATTCATCAATGCCGAAAAAACTCCGATTAAAACAAGTAAAATAAACACCGCGACATTCGCATAAATATACTTGTTCACAACATTGGTATAGCGGTACTTATTCACAAAATCCTTAAACATACGGACCTCCTATCTTATGTTTATTGCGCCAGAAAAGTATGAGAAGCAGACCAAAAAGCATACCACCCAAATGGGCAAAATGTGCAATACCATCATTGCTGTTTGTAAAACCCAGCAACAATTCAATCGCTGCATAACCAATGACAAAGAACTTAGCCTTTATTGGAAATGGCAGTAGAAAAACAAACATCTTTTCATTGGGGAATGTCATTGCAAAACCAAGAAGGATACCATATATCGCACCCGAAGCACCTACTGTTGTAAAGAACAGGTTGAGGAAATCACCCATTGGGATATATCCATATTGGGTTGGTACGAATGGAATATCAGCAAATCCCTCTTGAACATAAGCGTAATACTGTACAGCCTCCTGCAACAATCCTGCACCAACACCGCAGACAAAATAGAATATCAGGAAACGCTTACTGCCCCAAGTTTTTTCAAGCAAGCCACCAAACATATAAAGGGCAAGCATATTGAAGAACAAGTGAGAGAAGTCACTATGCATAAACATGTAGGTAACAAACTGATATGGGGCAAAATCCGACGCTTCAAAGAAATGGAGACCCAGAAGGCCAGCCAGGTCTGTTCCCTGACGTTCCATGACAATTGTAGCCAAAAACATAAGAACGTTTATGGCCAAAAGATTTTTGGTTACACTTGGTAATTTATTCATACAAAAAAGCACATTTAGGGACAAACGACAAAAACGCAGATGTCCGACAAAACAGATTGCAAAGATAGCACAAATTCAGCAGAACATACAAAAAAATCACCACGATGTGGGAACCGTCGTATACTTTAAAACAAGATTTTAAGTTTTATTATCATTTAAGGCGCAAAATTACTTGAATTTATTATATTTGCAAATTGTTATTATATATTAGAAAACATTACCGCAAATTTGAACAAAAAAACATAAAACGATGAATCTTGAAATTACATTGGCACAGAGTGTTGCCGAAGCAATCAAGCAGCTGTACGGAGCAGAAGTTGGTATTGAGAAGATACAGTTGCAGAAGACACGTAAGGAGTTTGAGGGCGATTTTACCCTGGTAGTTTTCCCATTCCTGGCACTTTCAAAGAAGCGCCCCGAGGAGACAGCACAGGAAATCGGCGAATGTCTGAAGAACAATTTGCCCATTATAAGTTCATTCAATGTTGTCAAAGGCTTCTTGAACCTTGCAATCGCGCCAAGCTATTGGGTTGAGCTGCTAAAACACATTGACACAACCGAGAAATGGGGTACAACACCGATAACGGAGGAATCTCCACTTGTAATGGTAGAGTACTCATCACCAAACACAAACAAACCGTTACACCTTGGACACATCCGTAACAACCTGCTCGGATATGCACTTTCAAACATCATTGCTGCAAACGGTAACAAGGTCGTAAAGACAAATATCGTGAACGACCGCGGTATCCACATCTGCAAGTCAATGCTCGCATGGCAGAAGTGGGGTGACGGTGAAACACCGGCGAGCAGTGGCAAGAAGGGCGACCACCTTATCGGTGACTACTATGTAGCATTCGACAAGCACTACAAGGCGGAGCTTTCTGAGCTCATGGAGAAAGGCATGAGCAAGGAGGAGGCCGAGGCGGCATCACCGTTGATGGCCGAGGCACGCGAGATGCTCGTGAAATGGGAGGCCGGCGACAAGGAAGTACGCGCACTCTGGGAGCAGATGAACGGCTGGGTCTATGAAGGTTTCGACGAAACCTACAAGCGTCTGGGTGTTGACTTTGACAAGATTTACTACGAGAGCGACACATACCTTGTGGGCAAGGAGACTGTACTTGGCGGACTTGAGAAGGGTATATTCTATCGCCGTCCCGACGAATCGGTATGGGCAGACCTCACCGGCGACGGCCTTGACGAGAAGCTTTTGCTGCGCAGCGACGGCACATCGGTATATATGACACAGGACATCGGTACTGCACAGTTGCGTTTCCGCGACTACCCTATCGACAAGATGGTCTATGTTGTGGGTAACGAGCAGAACTACCACTTCCAGGTACTCTCATTGTTGCTCGACAAGCTTGGTTTCTCATGGGGTAAGGGTCTTGTACACTTCTCTTATGGCATGGTCGAGCTCCCCGAGGGCAAGATGAAGAGCCGCGAAGGTACAGTTGTCGATGCCGATGACCTGATGGACGAGATGATTAACACTGCACGCGAGACATCGGAGGAGCTCGGTGGCAAGCTCAACGACCTCACAGCCGAGGAGAAAGCCGAGATCAACCGCATCATTGGCTTGGGCGCATTGAAATACTTCATGCTCAAGGTTGATGCACGCCGCAACATGCTCTTCAACCCCAAGGAGTCTATTGACTTCAACGGCAACACAGGTCCATTCATCCAGTATACATACGCTCGCACACGCTCTATCGGCCGCAAGGCTGCCGAAGCAGGCACAAAGACTGAGTTTACAGCACCCGAAAGCATCAGCGAGAAGGAGTGCAACATCATAAGAATGCTCAACGAATTCCCAGCTGTAGTGCGTCAGGCAGGCACCGACTATTCACCATCGGGCATTGCCAACTATGCATACGAACTTGCAAGGGAGTACAACCAGTTCTACCACGACTTCAGCATCCTGCGCGAGGAGAACGAGGAAACAAAGGCATTCCGCCTGTTGCTCACCGACAATGTTGGCAAGGTTATCAAGACTGCGATGAACCTGCTTGGCATTGAGGTTCCCGAAAGAATGTAACAAAAGCTATTGCACAATGGCCAAGAACAAGCACTATGTGGTGTGGAACGGCATCCAGCCGGGCATATACTCCTCTTGGGAGGAGTGTCAAGCGCAGATAAAGGGCGTCAAGCAGGCTCTTTACAAGGCGTTTGACACTCTTGCCGAAGCAGAACGGGCATATGCGTCATCACCAGGAGAGTACATTGGGCATGGTGCAAAAGACAAGAAAAAAGAGGCACCTGCAATATTGCCGGCCTGCATAATACAGAATGCACTGGCTGTGGATGCAGCCTGCAGCGGAAACCCCGGCATGATGGAGTACCGTGGTGTCTATGTGGGTACAGGCGAGCAACTGTTCCACTTCGGGCCTATGTTCGGCACCAACAACATCGGCGAATTCCTAGCCATTGTACACGGTCTTGCGTTCCTGAAGCAGAGGAGTATTGACCTGCCGATATACTCGGACAGCTACAACGCGCTCCTGTGGATAAAAGGCAAGAAGTGCAAGACCAAACTGCCACGTGACGAAAAGAGCGAACAGTTGTTCCAATATATTGACCGCGCCGAAAAATGGTTAAGGGAGAACAGCTATTCAACAGTTCTAATGAAATGGGAGACCGAGAAGTGGGGCGAAATCCCCGCCGATTTCGGCAGGAAATAACGGAATGGCATGAAACCAAGAGATTTTTTCAAACACACAAGATCCTGGCCACTCCGTGAATTTATTGGAAGCGGAATGGTATTCTTGATGAAATACTATTCGGTTTTCATCCTTCTTTCCGTAATATACAAAATCATCTTTCTCGCTCTCAACCACGGGAGCACCAACTGTTCATTCGGCGATTATATTGACGTCGTCATCCACGGCATCAAGCACGACTTTGCCGTAGCCGGTTATTTCACTGCCATACCATTGCTGCTGACCACGGCAAAGACCTTTATACGGTTGCCACTACGCATTTTCTACAAATGCTACAACATGGTTATGGCCATTGCGACATCATTGGCCTTTATTGCAGATATCACTCTATACCCTTATTGGGAACAGAAGCTGGATGCATCGGCAGTTCTCATTTATATTGATTCGCCGGCAAACGCCGTTGCAAGCATAAGTAGCGCACACTTGATAACACTTGTTATTGTGCTGGCAGCACTTACGTTTGGAACATACAAACTGCTTTCGTATATCTGCAAGGACGAGAATAAGGAAAGCCCAGACATCAAAGCGAAGCCAATCCACAAGACTGCAAAAGGAATAATATACATTCTCTCGGGCGGGTTTCTGTTTCTTGGTATAAGAGGCAGCGTCACAGAATCGACAAACAATATTGGAACTGTATATTTCAAGAACCAAGCAACACTGAACGACGCCGCTGTCAACCCCATATTCAGTTTCTTGTATACTCTTGCAAACCTTGAAGACTTCAGGGATGAATACACATTCTACAGCGAGAATGAATGCAAGGAACTTTTCGATGAACTGTACGGCCAGAACGCACAGCTTTGCGACACACTGCTTAACAACACCCGCCCCAATATTGTCACCATCATAATGGAGGGGATGGGCGGCATATTCGTCGAGGAGTTGGGAGGCATTAGAGGTGTGACACCGAACATCAGCCGTCTCAGCGAAGAGGGAGTGTTTTTCACAGAGTGCTACGCAAACAGTTTCCGCACAGACAGGGGTATTCTTTGTACACTCAGTGGATACCCATCATTCCCAAAGACATCCGTAATGAAAGAAGCCGGCAAAAGTTCTAAGCTGCCATCATTGGCAAGTTCATTGAAAAAAGCCGGATACTCAAACCTATTCCTTTATGGCGGAGACATCAATTTCACAAACATGAACGGATACCTCTACTCCACCGGGTATGACAGGCTGCTATCGGATCAAGATTTCACGAATACTGAAACAGCGACTCACCGTTGGGGTGCAGGCGACGACATTACCTTCAACAAACTCTATGACATTATCATGAACCAGGGTGGCAATCCATGGCATATAACATACCTAACTCTTAGCAGCCATGAGCCATGGGAAGTGCCATATAACCGCATAAAAAACGACAAGATTGCAAATTCCTTTGCATTCACCGATGAGATGTTGGGTAAATTCATTGAAAGACTAAAGGCGAGTGACAAGTGGGAGAACACACTGATAATATGCATTGCCGACCACACCGTAACAGGCTATCCCAGCGGAATCAAGCAGACAGACAAAAGCAGAAACCACATTCTGTTCATGTTGTTAGGCGGCGCAGTTAAAGAGCCAAGACAGGTTGACCTCATATGCAACCAAACAGACATGGTTGCGACCTTGCTTGCACAACTTCAATTGCCCATAGAGGAGTTCAAGTTCAGCCGCAACATACTTTCGCCCGAATACACATACCCATTTGCATGCCATTGCTTCAACAACGGTATATCATTGATTGATTCTACCGGATACAGTGTATACGACCTTACCGGTAATATGGAGATGACTGCGCCGACTACCGGAAACGAAAACAGGATAAGAAGGGCGAAGGCAATACTGCAAAACACATATATAGACTTCTTCAATCTATAATTGACAAACACTAGTATAGGATAAAGAAACACGATTATCATGATTAACAACGGAACATTTAAAAAAGCCAAGGATAAGATTACTGAAGGATTCAAATATTGCAAGAATGCATATAGCAAGAGTTTCTTCAGCAAGCAAGTAAAGAGCAGGAACATATTCCGTGCTGTCATACAGAACTTCATCTTATCATACTGTGTGCTATTGCTGTGCCAATTCATGTTTTTGCTCACCAATTACAGTGAGTATGCCAATGCCATAAATGACAATGGTTGGTGGATGATAATCAAGGGAAACATTGTATTTGCCACACCTGCCGTATGTTACATAAACTCACTCTATATACTACTTCTCCTTTTCCCATTGCATTACAAGGAGGGTAAAGTAATGCAACAGATAACCAAACTGGCATATGTCATACCAAATGCGCTAGGAGTAATTGCCGAATTAAGCGACTGCATTTATGTTCGTTTCACACACCAAAGAACTACATTCAATGTTTTCAAGGAATTCGGCAACGAAGAGAATATTCTCAAGATAATCGTCAACAATGCAATACAGCACTGGTGGTTGCTTATAATTGGCATAATAATAATCTGGTGTCTGCACAAATTATTCACACCGGCAAGGAAGAATTTTGGGAAAGCACTACTGCGCTACATAAAAATATTTGGTGATACTGCGAGATATTATGTATGGCACATCACCGCATTACTGATTATAGCGCCATTGATGGTGATTGGAATCCGTGGAGGAGTTGGAAAGTCCGTACGTCCTACAACTCTTATCAATGCCTATGAATATGTAAAGACTGCAGAAGCGACTGCAATTGTCATAAACACTCCTTTCTCCATAATACGCACTGTCATGGCCAAATCATTTGAGCCAAGGAAGTGGTTTGACGATGAGGAACTTGAAAACATATACACTCCTGTAAAACAGGCTGTTACAGGTTCTATTCTAAACAAAAAAAATGTCGTTGTGATAATTCTGGAGGGATTCGGCAAGGAATATATTGGTGCATACAACCCGCGCAGCACCGGAACCTTGACGCCTGCACTCGACAAAGTCATTGAAAAGAGCAGGAGCTATCTATATTCATATGGAAATGGCAGCAAGTCCATAGACGGTATGCCTTCAATACTCTCAAGTATTCCAATGCTTGTGGAGCCTTTTGTAACTTCTGACGCATCACTCAACCATGTCAGCAGCCTGGCAAAGGAACTTGGGAATATCGGTTACAAAAGCGCATTCTTCCATGGCGCGCCTAATGGTTCAATGTATCTCCAAGCATATGCCAACCAGAGCGGCTTCAATGAATATTATGGCAGAACCGAGTATGAACTGGAAAACGGAAATGGTGATTTTGATGGAACTTGGGCCATTTGGGACGAACAGTTCTTGCTATACTATGCAGAGTGTATGAACAGGATTGAAGAGCCATTCATCACATCGGTTTTCACCGCAACATCTCACGAGCCATTCAAGATTCCAGAGAGCTATAATGATGTGTTCCGTGGAGGAGATGATCCATTCCTGAAAAGCGTGCAATATACCGACTACGCATTGGGGCGGTTCTTTGAATATGCCTCACGACAAAAATGGTATCAGAACACACTGTTCGTTATTACAGCCGACCACACAAACCACAGCGTTGAGGAACGGTACCGCACTGCATCGGGATTGATGGAGGTGCCCGTCATTTTCTTCTCCCCTACAGGCGAGTATCCTTTTGAACCGGGAATTGACCCAACAAAGATTGCCCAGCAAATAGACATTATGCCAACAGTGCTTGACTACATAGGATATGACAAACCATATATAGCCTTTGGCAAGAGCCTGATCTCAACCCCTGCCGAAGAGTGCTTTGCAATCAATTACGGAAATGAGTTGTTCCGTTATTACAAGGATGACTACATACTGCTCTTTGATGGCAACAAGAACAACCCGAGCCCTATATCACTTTATAACCTGCGCGAGGATATTTTAATGAAAGAGAACATTCTGAACAATTGCGATGTTCAGAATGAGATGGTACAGGAGATCATGGCAATCATACAGCAATATATGAACCGCATGGTATATGATAGGCTCACAATTGAAACGGACAACAAAGTAACGGAGGATTAAGCAATGCCAACTGTCATCTATCCATCACCCATATTCGGCCCAATAAAGAGCCGTAGACTTGGAATTTCGTTAGGCATAAACCTACTCCCGAGCGATGGGAAAGTGTGTACATTCGACTGCATATACTGCGAATGCGGTTTTAACGCAGAACGCAGACCGAAGAAAGCATTGCCCACACGCGAAGAAGTCGCAATTGCACTTGAGGAGAAGCTTATAAGCATGAGTAACAATGAAGAATTGCCCGATGTGCTGACCTTTGCAGGCAATGGAGAGCCCACCATACACCCTCACTTTGGTGACATCATTGACGACACCATTGCACTACGCAACAAGTACTGCCCAAATGCCAAGGTGAGCGTACTCACGAATGCAACTCTGATAACACGTCCTACAGTCTTTGAGGCACTAAAGAAGGTTGACAACAATATACTGAAACTCGACACAATAAACCAAGATTACATAGCCATGGTTGACCGCCCTACAGGCAACTATGACCTCAAAGCAATAACTGCCCAAATGAAGGCTTTCGGCGGCAAGGCTGTAATACAGACAATGTTCATGAAAGGAACAATCAACAGCAAGAGTTTTGACAACACAGGCGAGAGTTATGTTAAGCCATGGATAGCGGCTGTAAAGGAAATTGCGCCACGGGAAGTGATGATTTATACCATTGACCGCGAAACACCGGCTAAAGGACTAGAAAAGGCCACACGAGAGGAGCTCGACCGCATTGTTGCATTGCTTACGCAGGAAGGAATAAAAGCAACAGCTTCATACTAAATGAACAGACAGCCTGGCTGTCTGTTCATTTAATTATAACACACTTGATATTCCCATAAACGATGCCGCAATAAATATATATCTAATGAGTTTTCCTAACGCCATTACCGCCAGCACCTTGTATTTGTCTACACGCATGACACCAAGCGCAACAAGCAACACCTCTCCTATGGCTGGTACAAAAGAGATTGATGCTGTCCAATAGCCATACTTTTGTATAAGTAAATCGGCTCGTTTCATTCTTTTATTGGAGATTTTGAATATCTTCTGGACCCTTTCCTTGCTTGTCAAGTATCCAAGCAAATAACAGGTAAAACCACCCAAAGTATTTCCCACTGTTGCCACAAGGACAAGAGCGACCGGATCAAGCCCAAGGTTAAGGAACATAGCCAACAGCAACTCACTTGCTATTGGGACAATTGAACCGGAAAGGAATGCCAACACTCCCATTCCCCAATAACCATACTCTGCGAAAAAATCAGTTATTGCTTCAACCATAACGGTACAGTTGCAATGGCAACCATTATTATATTAATCAAAACAAAATAGATATTCATCAGTTTGCTCTCCTTGCCCGAGAAAAGATAGGATGCAAGGACTGCCAGACATGGAAGTTGCCAGAAGTAGAACAGCATGAAACCATCACCGGCAAGGCAACATAACATTAGCAGATAGGCATCGGCAACCATTATAAACAAAAGCCTACGGCGAAGCAATGGTTTTGCGGGATAAGCACTTCCCATAAATGTTGTCATTGCCGGCAAAAGCAATAACAACGCAAATGCCATCAAGATAAATGAATGCAGCGTATTACAGCCGAACGACAAGGTGAATGAAGTTGCAATTCCAGTGGTAATGTAATCGGTCAATGCACCATTGCCGGAGAGCACATACTCTGTTCCAAGAATCAGCCAGAAAGGCGTTGCCAAGCCAAGCAATGACGCCACAATACCTCTTGGTGAAAATACATTTGCAAAAAAGCAGAATAGCAGATATAAAGGCAATAGTAACAGAGCATAAGGTGTGACAAAGACCATGAAGCCTAGTATCATGAACGCTGTGTAGAGCAGGCCTACATGATTTGCGCAGTGTTGGCATATAAACATCACCACACATGACGACACAAACAGCAGCGAAGATAGCGCCAATGTACTGTTGCCGTTGGCTGTGGACAGAACGGCAACCATACATAAATAGAGCGCACCGACCCAACGTACTTGTCTGTCAAAAAATGTCTGGGCAGAAATCAGTACTGCAGAAATAGCATACAACATCACCGACACCAGTCTTGAGACAACTCCACACATAAAAGAGGGCTCTTCAGGGAGTTGAACAAGTGTATCCGATGCAGGGAACCAAAAGGCTGAGAGCATCAGAAGCAACGAGAACGAGAACAACAGAACAGGAGTGAACCGTCCCGAAGCAAAACGGCCGTGCAGCGTTTTTTTACAAGTCAAAACCTATATCTCCTCTAAAGTACTTCTTCTCGTATTTTATAGCGTTGGCCGAACGGAAAGAACGTTCAAGCGCCTCGGCTCGTGTAGCACCATAAGAAACGGCTGCAATGACACGGCCTCCGGCAGTAACTACCTTGCCGTCCTTCTCGGTTGTACCGGCGTGGAAGAGGATACTCTCCTTGACATCCTCGAAACCGGTCATCTCAAAACCCTTGTCATAATGCTCGGGGTAACCGCCCGAAACAAGCATCACGCACACTGCATTGCGCTCATCGAACTCAACAGTTGTACCAGCCAGAGTACCAGCAGCAACCTTTTCAAAAAGACCAACGATATCATCCTTCAAGCGCAACATAACCGACTCGGTCTCAGGGTCACCCATACGCACATTATACTCAATGACCATTGGCTCGCCCTCAACATTTATAAGACCAAAGAAGATGAAACCCTTATAAAGCAGATTGTCCTTTACAAGGCCATCAACTGTTGGCTTGATGATTCTATCCTCAACCTTCTTCATCCACTCCTTTGTTGCGAATGGAACAGGTGAGATTGAACCCATACCGCCTGTATTCAGACCTGTATTGCCCTCACCGATGCGCTTGTAGTCCTTAGCCTCGGGCAGGATAACATAGTCCTTGCCGTCGGTAAGCACGAATACCGAGCACTCGATACCATCGAGAAACTCCTCGATTACCACAGTTGCCGATGAGTCGCCGAACATACCATCGAGCATCTCATCAAGACTGCTCTTTGCCTCTTCCAATGTGGGGAGAATAAGCACACCCTTGCCGGCGCACAAGCCATCTGCCTTGAGCACATAAGGAGCCTTAAGACCCTCTAGGAAACGATAGGCCTCCTCTTTCTCGGCAGCAGTGAAAGCCTTGTATGCCGCAGTTGGAATATTATGACGTTGCATGAACTCCTTTGCAAAGTTCTTGCTACCCTCGAGTTCGGCAGCTGCCATTGTGGGGCCAATCACTGCAATGCCCTGGAGTCTCTCTTCAGCAGCAAAGTAGTCATAGATACCCTTTACCAATGGATCCTCGGGACCGACAACGACCATTTTTACATCGTTGGCAAGCACAAACTCGGCAATGGCATCGAAATCGCACACTGCGATATTCACATTCTCGCCAACCTCCTTTGTTCCGGCATTACCCGGAGCAATGTACAACTTGTCAACCTTAGGACTCTGAGCTATTTTCCAAGCGAGAGCGTGCTCACGGCCTCCGCTACCCAAAAGCAATATATTCATGGTATTATTTCAACTTTAAATCGTTAAACTTTATCATTTGTCGTCTCTCTTGCCACCACGCAACGGCTTGAAACCGTTTTTGTATGGCGATTGGCGCTTGCCATCGCCCTTGCGGTCGAAAGGTTTGCGGTCACCGCCCTTGCCTGCATACTTGCCGCCATCGCGTCCTTCGCGTGGAGCGAAACGGTCATCCTTGCGTTCACCGCGTGGAGCGCGGCGGTCATCGCGACGGTCGCGTGAGGCGAAACGGTCATCCTTGCGCTCACCGCGTGGAGAGCGGCGGTCATCTCGTGGTGCGAATCCCTCGCGGCGTTCCTTTCTCTCGCCTTCACCCTCGCTGCGCTCTCTGCGTGCAGGTTTCTTACGAGCCTTGCTGAAATATGCCTCAAGCTCGCGACGACGGCGCATTGACTCGTCATCGATCTCACTTGAGTAGTTGGCATCATTGTTCTGATTCTTTGTTGCGCGCTCCGAGCGAGTCTCGCCATCGAGACCTGTGAGACGCGACTGACGCTTCAATGGAGCGTAATCCTTCTTCAACTCATTGCCCTCGCCACGGAAGCCCTTGTACTTGCCCTGGAAAAGCTCGTACTTGCGGAATTCGCAGTCAAGGTCACCGTTGAACAATGGTATTCTTGCCGAAGCCTTGAGACCTATCTGGTCAAAGCAGTCGTAGTTGTTGCTGATAACCCAAGCGACATTGCCCTGGAATGCATGTTTCAAGCGTGCACCAAGATCCTTGTATACCTGGAGCAACTTGTCGGGGACAAGACGCTCGCCGTAAGGCGGATTAACAATCATGATTGCAGGCTCTGAATGCTCCTCGAAATCCTTGATGTCGCGGCACTCGATCTCAATACACTCATTCATCATTGCCGACTTTACATTGCGACGTGCGCATGCCACCATGCGGCCATCGACATCGTAGCCATAGATCTTATGCTTGAATTCACGCTCGGCCGAGTCGTCCTCGTAGATTGACTTGAAGAGCGCGCTGTCATAATCCTTCCATTTCTCAAAGGCATAACCCTGACGGAACACGCCGGGTGCAATGTTGCGTGCGATGAGTGCAGCCTCGATGGGCAATGTACCCGAGCCACACATGGGATCGATGAAATCGCACTCGCCATGCCAGTTGGTAAGCATGATCATACCGGCAGCAAGCACCTCGTTGATTGGCGCACGGCCAGTCTCGACGCGGTAGCCGCGACGGTGAAGCGACTCGCCCGAACTGTCAAGTGCAAGAGTACACTCCTCACCAGCGATGTGTATGTGGAAGATGAGGTCGGGGTTGTTGAGACGTACCGATGGACGCTCGCCATACTTTTCATTGAAGTAATCGGCAATAGCATCCTTCACGCGATAGGCAACGAACTTGGAATGACGGAACACCTCGCTGTACACAACAGAATCTACCGAGAATGTCGAGGTGGTATCGAGATACTGTTCCCAATCGAAAGCCTTTACAGCCTCATATACCTCGTCGGCATTTGTCGCCTTGAAGTGAAGGAATGGTTTCAATATACGCACGGCTGTCCTCAAGTGGAAATTCGCTTTGTACATCATCTCCTTGTCACCGGTAAAGGATACCATGCGACGGCCAATCTGCACATTATTCGCACCCAATGCAACCAACTCCTTAGCCAAGACCTCCTCCAATCCCTGGAAGGTCTTCGCAATCATTTCAAATTCACCCATAATGTAATAAAAATAATAATGGGAACTGTCCCCTATAAATATTATGCAAAGGAACAAAAAAAAGCAATGCAAATCAATAAATAGGGTTGTTATTTGCGATTATTTGAACTACATTTGCGCTCCAATTCCAACAACCCTTTACATACAATGAAAAACAAGACACGAATTCCGTCGTTCATCATGCTTGCAGGCCTTGCATGTACATTAATTTTCTTGTCGAGCAACAAGGCACAGGAACCACAGGACAACAACCGCGCACAGCGCCAGATGTCCAATGTGTTGCCACCCGAAATACCCACAAGCATCACCTTTGCCGGCGATGTCATTGACCTCACATTGCAGGACCGCCGGGAGCGCATGGACAAGGAGATGCTGTCGTTCACATACTCGCACATCAACACTACGCTTATAATTAAGCGTGCAAACCGTCTGTTCCCCATCGTAGAGCCGATACTAAAGGAGTGCGGCGTGCCCGATGACTTCAAGTACCTAATGATTATTGAAAGTAATGGAGATCCCGAAGCACTCTCACCCTCAAAGGCCGGAGGCCTGTGGCAGTTCCTTGAGAAGACAGGGCGCGAATATGGACTCGAGGTGAATGATGAGATTGACGAGCGTTACCACACCGAAAAGGCCACACGCGCAGCCTGCGAATACCTAAAGGAGTCGTATGAGGCATTCGGCGACTGGCTCACCGTTGCAGCAAGCTACAACTGCGGCCGCGCCAATGTGACCAAGCGTCAGGATAGACAAAAGGAACAGAAGGCCATTGACCTTGTGCTGCCCGACGAGACCTCGCGCTACATTTTCCGCCTTATGGCAGTGAAGACACTCCTTCAAAACCCTGCAAAATACGGTTTCATACTGCGCTGCAGTGACCTCTACCCTGTCATACCCATTGAATGCGAAGTGGTAGCAAGCGGAGCGACAATCGACTGGGCCGATTTTGCCAAGCAGCACGGACTCACCTTCATGCAGCTTCGTGAGGCGAACCGCTGGATAAGACGCGCAACACATAACAACAAGACGGGCAAGAAATACAAGGTGCAGATTCCGAATAAAGACGCCCTGCGCTATGACCCGGCAAAGACGGAAGCACATAATCCAAATTGGGTTGTTGAATAGACATCAATGGATTCCTATCCGAAAAACACAACAGAAAAGGACGCCCATTTGAGCGTCCTTTATGTTTGTTGAAAACCTTTGTTATCAATAGTTCTCGGGCTTCAACTGGAAGTATGCCTTTGGATGTGCACATACAGGGCAGATTTCCGGAGCCATCTTGCCAATATGCAAGTGACCACAGTTGCGGCACTGCCAGATGCAATCCTTGTCGCGGCTGAATACAAGACCGTTCTGAACATTCTCGAGCAACTTCTTGTAACGGTCCTCGTGTACCTTCTCAACCTTTGCTACAGCCTCAAACATTGCAGCAATCTCAACAAAGCCCTCTTCGCGAGCCTCTTTTGCCATTGTTGGGTACATATCGGTCCACTCATAGTTCTCACCTGCAGCAGCATCTACCAAGTTCTCGGCTGTGCTACCGATACCGTGTACAAGCTTGAACCACAATTTAGCGTGCTCCTTCTCCTGGTCGGCTGTCTCCTGGAAGATAGCTGCCATCTGCTCAAAGCCATCCTTCTTTGCCTTGCTTGCATAGTATGTATACTTGTTACGTGCCTGGCTCTCACCTGCAAAAGCTGCCCAAAGGTTAGCTTCGGTCTTTGTTCCTTTCAATGATTTATCCATAGTTGTTTTTTATTAAAATTGTTAATAGGATTTTCTTCTGCAATTATCTTAATTTTCTCGCAAACAGCAAAGACATTCCGCCACTTTTTTTATTAAAAAAACAAAAAAGGGCGTCCCTTTGTTCAAAGAGACGCCATTTATATTAAACAAGGGAATGGATAAAAAGATGCAGTGCAAGGCTTGCGCAAACGAGTGAAACGCAAAGCTTGCTTTAGCGTTTTGCTACGAGTGTAGCCAAGGCTCGCCAAAGGCAGCCGGCTTGCGAAGGCCTGAAAACCGGAGTTTACTTGAAGTAAATGAGGATTTTCAGGGCAAGCGTAACGCAGCAATGCGCTTTTTAGCCATTTACTTGCAGCAGCTGCAACGTGGCTTAATCTGCTTAAAGAAATCATTACCCTTGTCATCAACGAGGATGAATGCGGGGAAGTCCTCAACCTCAATCTTCCATATAGCCTCCATGCCTAGCTCGGGGTACTCGACGCACTCGATACTCTTGATGTTGTTCTGTGCAAGGATAGCAGCCGGACCACCGATTGAACCAAGATAGAAACCGCCGTGCTTCTGGCAAGCGTCGGTAACCTGCTGGCTACGGTTACCCTTTGCAAGCATAATCATTGAACCGCCATTCTCCTGGAAGAGGTCAACATAAGAGTCCATGCGGCCTGCTGTTGTGGGACCCATTGAGCCGCAAGGCATGCCGGCAGGAGTTTTTGCAGGACCAGCGTAGTAGATTGGGTGATCCTTGATGTACTGTGGGAGACCCTCGCCACGGTCGATGCGCTCTTTGAGCTTTGCGTGAGCGATGTCACGGCCAACGATGATTGTACCGTTGAGTGAAAGACGTGTAGCGATTGGGTACTGTGATAGCTGAGCACAAACCTCCTTCATTGGACGGTTGAGGTCAACGCGTACAATCTCGCCCTCGCCTGCGTTGCGCAATGCCTCGGGGATGAGTGTTGCAGGCTGGTCATCGAGCTTCTCAATCCAAAGACCGTCCTTGTTGATCTTTGCCTTGATATTACGGTCGGCAGAACAGCTCACGCCCATACCAACAGGACAGCTTGCGCCGTGACGTGGCAAACGTACAACGCGAATGTCGTGTGCAAGATACTTGCCACCGAACTGTGCGCCAAGGCCGATGTTGTGAGCCTCCTTGAGCAACTGCTCCTCGAGCTCGATGTCGCGGAATGCGCGGCCTGTCTCGTCGCCTGTTGTTGGCAGGTCATCGTAGTAGTGTGTAGAGGCGAGCTTCACTGTGTGAAGGTTCTTCTCGGCCGATGTACCACCGATAACGAATGCAATGTGATAGGGAGGACAAGCTGCTGTACCCAGGCTCTTCATCTTCTCAACGAGGAATGGAACAAGTGTAGCTGGGTTCAAGAGAGCCTTTGTCTCCTGGTAGAGATATGTCTTGTTGGCAGAACCGCCACCCTTTGTAACCATGAGGAACTTGTACTCCATGCCCTCGGTAGCCTCAATGTCAATCTGTGCAGGGAGGTTGCACTTTGTGTTCACCTCGTCGTACATGTTGAGCGGAGCGTTCTGGCTGTAACGAAGGTTCTCCTGTGTATATGTGTCGAACACACCGCGTGAGAGAGCCTCCTCATCGCAGAAACCTGTCCACACCTGCTGACCCTTCTCGCCATGGATGATTGCTGTACCTGTATCCTGGCACAATGGGAGCTGTCCCTTGCAGGCAACCTCGGCATTGCGGAGGAATGTGAGTGCTACATACTTGTCGTTATCGCTAGCCTCGGGATCGTTCAAAATCTTTGCAACCTGCTCGTTGTGAGCGCGGCGCAACATGAACGATACATCGCGGAATGCAGTGCGTGACAAGAGTGTCAAAGCCTCGGGAGTTACTTTAAGGATTGGTTTACCCTCAAACTCGCCCACAGAAACACCCTCTTTTGTCAAGAGATAATACTCTGTTGTGTCCTTACCATGCTGGAACATGTGGGCATACTTGAATTCAGGAATTGCTGCCATAGTTTTCAATGGTTTTTATATTGTTAGTATTGTATTTTCGTTCTCTTTTAAATCAGTTCATTTTTTGCATCCCAGATTGTCATTTTTCGGGCCCTCAACAACACGTCTGAGCAACGCGAAAATTCTATGCGATACTTGTCATTCTGAGTGCAACGAAGAATCTATACCATTTTCTCTAGATCCTTCCTACGTTCAGGATGACAATGCAAGCACATTCGGGCATAGTCCTCAACTTACAATCAATCACACCAACCCAATTTTACCGCCAAATCTTCCTTTCCGGGATTCATCTCTGCAATAAGCCGTTCCTTTTTCTCTCTTATCCAACCTTTCAATTCCTTCTCACGCGCTATAGCATCATCGATGGAATTATACTCCTCGTAATAGACAAGATAGTGACATTTGTATTTTTGCGTAAATCCCTTTATTTCACCTGTCTTATGCTCAACATATCTCCGGTATAAGTCATTTGTCACGCCAATGTATAAAACCGTGCGTGTCCAATTCGACATCAAATATACCCAATATTGGTGAACATTTGTCATTTCTTATGCAATATATGTCATTTTTATCAAGATCCTTCACTACGTTCAGGATGACAATGCAATGCGCTTTTTAGTCATTTACTTCCTCGTCGTAGGTCTGATACAGGAAATCATTATACGGATACTTCTGCACATGCAGCTCGCACACCTTCTTGTAAATAATATCCTTCAGGTTCTCAATATTCTGTTTCTCGCGAGCCGAGATGAACAGGCAGTTGTCGGCAAGCTTGTTCATCCAGGTCTCCTTCAGTTCGTCGAGTGTGATGTTCTCCTTTGTCTTTGGAGTGAGGTCGTCCTCCTCCTTCTGAACGTATGTAAAAGCATCTATCTTGTTGAAGATTACCATCAAAGGCTTGTCGCCACACTTGAGGTCGGCAAGTGTCTTTTCGACAACTTCAATCTGCTCCTCAAACTCGGGGTGCGACACGTCAACAACGTGCAGGAGCAAATCGGCCTCGCGCACCTCATCAAGTGTCGATTTGAACGACTCCACAAGATCGGTAGGCAACTTGCGTATGAAACCTACGGTGTCGGAGAGCAGGAACGGCAGGTTCTCGATGATTACCTTGCGCACTGTGGTATCGAGTGTTGCAAAGAGTTTGTTCTCGGCAAACACCTCGCTCTTGGCAAGCAGGTTCATGAGTGTAGATTTACCCACGTTGGTATAGCCCACCAATGCCACGCGGATTAGGCGTCCGCGGTTCTTGCGCTGTATGCTCTTCTGCTTATCTATCTGAGCCAATTGCTCCTTCAAGAGCGACATGCGGCCAAGGATGATACGGCGGTCCATCTCGAGCTGCGTCTCACCCGGACCACGCAGACCCACGCTACCGCCCTTTCCGCTACCACCGCCGGAACCACCACCCTGGCGTTCAAGGTGAGTCCACAGACGCTGCAGACGGGGAAGCATATATTTGTACTGCGCAAGCTCAACCTGCACCTTTGCGTGTGCTGTCTGCGCACGCATGGCAAAGATATCGAGAATGAGCGATGTACGGTCGAGAATCTTTATCTTGATTTCCTTTTCAATATTGCGTATCTGCTTTGCCGACAGCTCGTCATCGAAGATAACCATACCAATCTCATCGTCGCTGTCCTTGAGCATCTCTACATAATCGGCAATCTCCTTGAGTTTACCTGTACCCACATATGTCACAGGGTGTGGGTGGTCAATGCGCTGTGTAAAGCGCTTCACAACCTCGGCACCGGCTGTCTGCGCAAGGAATTCGAGCTCGTCGAGATACTCGTTTGTCTTGCGCTCGTTCTGTGTAGCGGTAATAAGACCAACCAGAATGGCGGTCTCTTTCTTAGTTGTCGATATAACAAATTCTTTCATCCAAATACAGTCTTATCCAAATTTTATGCGAATATACGAAATTTCCTTGTATTTCACAAAAAATCTGTTTTCCTCGCTATTCGCAAATGAATCACATTATCATTGCCCTGTAGCAACCACCAGCTACGGCCTTGACAAGACCTTTCATCTCCATCTCAAAAAGCAATGGCAAGAGTCTGTTTATTGGAATATTGAGCTGCACGACCATCTGGTTCACCTGCAGGCCGTCGCTATTCTCGCGCAGCGCGGTCATTACAGCACTCTCATCGGGTGAGAGGTCGGGAAATAGTTCTATTTGTCGCTCTTCGGCACTCTTTTTCGTGACAGCAACCTCCCAATTCATAGCCTCTACGAAGTCATAGGCGCTGGTTATGAGCGCTGCTCTGTTGCGGCTCACGAGTTCGTTGCAACCCTGTGAATACTGGTCGTTGACACGGCCGGGGAAGGCAAAACAGTCACGGTCATATCCCAAGGCGAGCGAGGCGGTTATGAGCGAACCGCCTTTTGATGCCGACTCCACTACGACCGTAGCATCGGCCATGCCGGCAACAATCCTGTTACGCTGCAAAAAGTTTGAAGGAAAAGGTTCTGTTCCGCTCATGAATTCGGTGAGCAGGCCACCGTTCTCAAGCATCTGCTTTGCTGTGGCACGGTGTGCGCCGGGATATATTCGATCAAGGCCATGCGCAAGCACTCCAATGGTTGGCAAACCGGCTTTCAATGCAGCACGGTGGGCGCAGACATCGATACCGTATGCAAGACCACTGACAATGAGCGTGCCGGGCGCAAAGCGTGCAAGGTCGGCAACAAAGTTCTCGCACAAGGACTTGCCATACTCGCTTGCATGACGTGTGCCAACGATGGATACAATGCGACGGGCATTAAGGTCGGCATTGCCAAGCGAGTGCAACACAAGCGGTGCATCGGCACACTGGGCAAGACGAGTGGGATAGGCCTCATCGCCAAAGCAGATAAGTTTTATACCTTTTGACTCAATAAACTCCATCTCCTTCTCGGCGAGTTCCACAAGCGAACGGTCGCACAGAAGCTGGCGCAAGCGAGGTGAGGCTCCGGGTACAATGTCGCCGATGTTGGCGGCATTCTCCAGCAGTTCCTTTGCACCGCCTACGCTTTCAATGAGTTCCCTTATAAGAGCAAGTTGCGGTACCTGCACCCGTGAGAGTGCAAGCATCGCAACCTGTTCGTTCAGTATATTTGCAGCCACAGCTGTTATTTCAAGATTTCACAGAAGGTAGCGTCCTTCACATATTTTGCGAACTCCAAATCCTCCATGGCCTTCTTAGCCAATGATGGATCAAGTTCAACGGCCTTCTTCAAACCGTCATAGACAAAACTTACATTTGAGATGCGCGCACCAAGAACCGCCTTAATGTAGTAGGTCATTGCATCGGGGTTTTCCATCTCATCAAGAGTTTCACGCGCTGCAACATAGTTCTTGTTGAGTACCTGTGCCAACAATGCGCTGTTAGTGTTCTTACCCTTGAGCAAAGCTGCTGCACGGCCATACTCACCTTGTGCTATGTAGAGGTTGCCAAGAGCCTCATCACCGGCCTTTGCATCAACACCCTTTGTGATGTAAGCCTCCGCATCGGCAACATTACCCTGGAGAAGTTCAAGGTAACCGAGGTTTACCATTACCTCCGGAGCTGCCTTGGCAACATTCTCGGCCTTTGCAAAATATTCGGCAGCAGCGCTGTAGTCACCCTTCTTGTATGCCATTACACCAAGGTTGTTGTATGCACGGTAGTCATTTGGATAGAGCTTGATTGCAGTGTGGAAGATATCGGCCTGCTCTGCCTCGTTCTCGGTGAGGATTGATGAGTAGAGAATCTCCTCCAAAGAGAGTTCTGCAGGGTTCTCGGCATACTGTGCCTGAATCTGCTCATCGGAACGGCCAATAATCTGATAGTTCAATGTAACACGTGCACGACGCAACTTGGGGAGTACCTCGTTGGCAAGTTCGGCATACACTGATGAGATGTTCTTGATCTGCTGTTCGCGCTCCTCGGGGTCGGTGTACATTGAGAGAAGACGAAGGATAAGTTCCTTGTCGGGGAGGTTAGACTGTGACACGAGTTCCTTGAAACCTTCCCAGTCCTCGGCTGTATACTCGCTGTCAATGTAACCGTCGAGCTTTGCCTTCTTGAGTTCCTGCTTCATCTGCTTCGCAGTGTTCATCTCACGCACAACCGCGATGCCGTCGTTGAGCATTACACCACCGTCGGGTGATGCGTAGGCCGAAATCTGGATATCATCGAGTACCTTGTTCTCATAGTCGGTTGCAACATCTTTGAGAGCAGCACGAAGTTCGTTCATCTCGGTGCTGTTCAGTTCCGATGTACGCAGATTTGTCTGCTGGATGAGGAACATGATGTTTGCCTCTTTCGCCTGCTTGATAACGCGTTGGAATGCATCCTCGCCAACAGCAATGTTGGCTGTTGCAACTGTCTGGCGATAGAGCTGCGATGTCGCGATGCAACCATCGGCAACCTTAACCTCGGGAATATCACGGGATTTGCCACCCTTGTTGACAACGAAGCGCAAATAGAGCTCGGCATCCTCCATTTCGGGGAGATAGTCATACTGCATCTTCATCTTGAAAGTGCCACCGTTCTCGTAAGAGATTGCACGGTCATTGCCACGCACCTTCTCGCCCTGGAACGTAACAGGCTCTGCAATAGCCTCACCGCCCTCATACTTAAGCACAGGAGTAATTGTCAACACTGCCTTCTTATTAAAGAATTTGGCAGGAAACTTTCCGTCAACGGTAACGGGTATCTCACTACCCACAACCTCAAGGACACCGGGAGTAACTGTAAAATACTCCGACTTCATATTCTTCATTTTTGAACTACAAGAGCTCAAGATAAAAACTGCCGCAACGAGCAGCAAAGGTAATTTCTTCAACATTAAGATATAGTTTTATTGTTTTGTCGCACAGCGTGCTATCGCGCAACGCTATTTGCTACAAAGGTAACTCTACAATTCCAATTATCAAAGCAAAGAGAGCCACGCCTGCCGTTTATTTTGCATTTTTTATCACTTGCGGTTACGGGGATGGTGCAGGATTATCTCCTCGCGAAGGCGCATGCGGTCGATATGCGTATAGATTTCGGTTGTGGCAATGCTCTCATGCCCCAACATCACCTGTATCACGCGCAGGTTGGCGCCACCCTCGAGCAGATGTGTGGCAAAGGAGTGACGGAAAGTATGCGGACTCACAGTCTTCTTTATACCCACCCGTTCCACAAGTTCCTTGATATGATGGAACACTGTTATACGCGAAAGTGGTTTCTTGAGCCTTTCGCTTATGAAAACAAAGTCCTCGTAACCGCTTTTTATTGGAATTCTGTTGCGGTCGACGAAATAAGCCTCGAGCTCGGCTATGGCACGCGGCGAAATGGGCACAAGGCGCTGCTTGCCGCCCTTGCCCGTGACACGGATGAACTGTTCGCTAAGGTAGAGATCGGACATGCGCAACGAACAGAGTTCGGATACACGCAAACCGCAACTGTATAGCACCTCAATCATCGCCCTATTGCGTTGTCCCTCATGCGTGGCAAGGTCAATGGCATTTATTATGTCGTCTATCTCCTGCAGGGTGAGCACATCGGGCAGGCGCATTCCTATCTTGGGCGACAACAGGAGTGACGTGGGGTCCGATTCTATGTAGCCATCGAGCTTCAAAAAGCCATAGAACGAGCGCAACGAGGAGATTATGCGCGCCTGCGAACGGGCATTCACGCCCACATCGGCCATTGCCGAGAGGAACTCGCGCAGTTCGTCGAGCGAAACGGTGAGCAGGCGGTCGATATCGCCGAAGAACGCCACCAGTTTGTTCACATCGCAGATGTATGCCTCGACGGTATTGGGCTGCAGCGACTTCTCGAGCTGCAGATAGATGCGATAACGCATAAGTGGCGATTGTGATTTCCTGTTCATTGGAGCGGCATTGTATTCGACAGGCGAAGTTACAAAAAAAGGGCGAAATAACTATAAAATAGAGTCGTTAAGGGATTGAAACCTTTTTGTTTGCTCATTAAAAAGTTGTATCTTCGCAGTTGAAATAAGAACAGAACGCAAAAATGAGCCTCACCACCCCACTCGACCAATATATTGCCGACCACAGCAGCCCCGAAGGCGACTACCTCTACAGGCTGTTCCGTGCCACTCACATTGAGATTCTGGCACCGCAAATGGCATCGGGTCACATACAGGGACGCCTGCTCAAATTCCTTGTGAAGATGATTCGTCCACACAGGATACTGGAGATTGGCACGTTCACCGGCTATTCGGGACTATGCATGGCCGAAGGACTTGACGAGTGTGGCAAGCTATACACCTTTGAGGTTGAGGATGAACTTGAGGATTTCACACGCCGCTGGATAGACGGTTCACCCTATGCCGACAAGATTGAGTTCATCATTGGCAATGCACTGGAGATTGTCCCCACGCTTGGCGAGAAGTTCGACATGGTGTTCATCGACGGCAACAAGCGCGAGTACATAAAGTATTACGAGATGGCAATGGAGTACCTCAATGACGGCGGTTGGATTCTTGCCGACAACACTCTGTGGGACGGTCATGTGATTGACCCGGACAGACAGGACGCACAGACCAACGGGGTGAGGGCTTTCAATGACCTGATACGCAATGACGAGAGGGTCGAAGTGGTGATTCTGCCATTGCGCGACGGACTTACGATAATAAGAAAAAAATAAGATTATATGGACAGTACAAGACAAAACAAGATTTCACGACTCATACAGAAAGAGTTGAGCGAGATACTGCTTAGATTGCAGAAGGAGACACGCGGCATCATGGTATCGGTTAGCGCCGTGCGAGTGAGCCCCGACCTTGGCATTGCAAAGGCATACCTGAGTGTGTTCCCCTCGGAGAAGGGCAACGAAGTGGTTGAGCACCTCAACACAAACATCAAGGCAATCCGCTTTGAGCTAGGCAACAAGGTTCGCCACCAGTTGCGCATTATCCCCGAAATAAAGTTCTACATCGACGACTCGCTCGATTACATTGAGAACATCGACAAGTTGTTGAAGGAATAATTGTGTAATGAACCTGTCGCTGTATATAGCCAAGCGTTACCTGTTCTCTAAGAAAAGCCACCAAGTGATAAACATTATCTCAGGGGTGGCTATTGCAGGTATTGCCCTTGCTACAGCAGCCATGGTTTGCACACTATCCGTCTTCAATGGCTTCCAAGGAGTTATTGAAGAACAATTTACGGCATTCGACCCCGATATAAAGATAACAGCATCAAGCGGCAAAGTAATCACGACTGATGCACCTGAATTATTACAGGTTGCTGCAATGCCACAGATGGAAGTTGTATCGTTCGGCATAGAGGACAAGGCCATGGTGGAATATGGCAACAAACAGGCTATGGTGACAATAAAGGGTGTCGACGATTCCTTCACATCACTAACGGACATTCATAAGATACTGAAAGGCCCCGGTATGTTCATCCTCAATGACGGGATGAATGACTATGCAGTTCCGGGCGGCGAACTTGCACAAAAACTGGGTTGTGGGACTTTTTTCAACACTCCTCTAAAAATATATGCCCCCAACCGCAAGGGAGCAATAAACCTTACCGTACCGGCAAGGAACTTCAAGAAGGGAGAACTCTACTCCTCAGGATTGGTCTTTATACTCAACCAACCAGAATACGACGAGGGATATGTCATCACATCGGATAGCTTTGCACGAAGCATATTCAGGCGCGAGGCCAATGAAGCCACATCAATGGAGATAAAAGTAAAGGCCGGAGAGAATACAGCAGAGGTAAAGGATGCAATAGAAAGTATTCTTGGTGATAGTTATGTGGTACAGGACCGATATGAACAGCAGGAGAGCATCTACAAAGTCATGCAGATTGAAAAACTCATCTCATACATCTTCCTTACATTCATTTTGGCTGTTGCCTGCTTCAACATCATTGGTTCACTCGCCATGCTCATAATTGAAAAGCGCGACAACATGAACACATTACGCAGCATGGGTGCCGAAAACAACACCATTGCAAACATCTTTGTTTTCGAAGGCGTAATAATCTCGGCTATCGGAGCTGTGATTGGAGTTACACTTGGCATTCTGCTTTGCCTTGCACAACAGGAGTACGGGCTGATATCGATGGGGGCGTCAGATGGATTTATTGTTGACAGTTATCCTATGGAGATCGTCTGGAGTGATGTCGCAATGATATTCGCAACAGTTATCATTGTCGGGTTCATAACCGTTTGGCTTCCCGTAAAAGCTCTCACAAAGAGATATATCTGAAAAACTCAGAAGCCGTCAAAACCACATCAACCGCATTGCAAATGCAGTGGATGTTATGTCAAGAAATTCAAGACTGCTTCAATCAAGAGAGACATTCTTTACCTCAACAGGATAATTGAGAAACAATGATGCCTGAGTTCCGAATTTGCCGCCGGCCTCGGTGGTACAGAAGAGCGTATTACCTCCTTTTGTGCATAACACATCCATTGCCGGGTGACGGTGAAGATAATCTTTCAGAGACGCTGCCACAGCAGCACCCTGGGTCACTAGCTTTATGCCCTCGGGGGTATATTTCCTGATTTTCTCTATCAATATTGGATAGTGTGTACAACCCAGAATTATGGTATCGATTTCGGGGTCACGCGAGAGGAGATTGTCTACATGTCGTTTAACAAAGTAATCGGCTCCCTCACTGGCATACTCGTTTGTCTCAACAAGTGGTACCCATATTGGGCATGCCTCGCCAGTCACTTCAATCTCTGGAAAAAGCTTGCGTATCTCAAGCGGATACGAAAGCGACTTGATTGTCCCCTCTGTCGCCAGCACACCAATATGACGGCTCTTGGTCATTTCGCCAATACACTCTACCGTGGGGCGTATTATACCCAGCACACGGCGGTTAGGATCCTGCAGGGGTATATCAACCTGCTGGATTGTACGCAGCGCCTTTGCAGACGCTGTATTGCAGGCAAGGATAACAAGTTGGCAACCCTGACGGAAAAGATAGTTCACCGCCTCGCGAGTAAACTCATACACCACATCGAACGAACGGGTTCCGTATGGTGTACGGGCATTGTCGCCCAAATAGATATAATCGTACTCGGGGAGAAGTTTCTTTATCTCGTTATATATCGTGAGGCCACCATATCCAGAATCGAATATACCTATTGGGCCAGCCTCCTTTGATAGTTGCACAAATTTATCCATAATTACTGTTATTGCATGGTATCGTTCAACAATGCATTCTGCTCATTTGCAGTTGCATTTATTGTTTCACTTTCAGCTACGGCCTTGTCACCATCAACAGGTACAGCAGGCCTATAATGTTTCATAAAGCCCTCATAACCATCGAGATCCGTTATTGGCTTATCAGGATAAAGTGCGGCTTCAATCACCATTCGGGTTATGTCAACACCCTTGTTGGGATTGATGTATCTATAGGCCATCATATCGCTATCAATAGCATAGTCAAGGTCACATGCTACGCACACCTTTGCAAGAGCCTCGTCCAGTACCTGATACGATGGTGCATAGAGCGAATCCTTTGCCTCGGCAAGCCAGACTTTGAGTTGCTTGCGAAAATCGACGCTATTGTCCACAAGACGCTGCAGTTCGCTCTGTCTTTTGCGCAGAATGGGATCCGGGAACTCACGGTAACCGTCAAGGAATGCCACATACTGGCGGGTCAACTCCTTCTGATTATGTGATATCTCCTTCTCACATCGCTCACAAAGACGCTCATACTCATCAACAGCCTGCGCATACTGCGGCAAAGCCTCAAGCACACGCGCTGTACTATAATAACCGAACTGCGAATAGACATTGGTTGCAAATGGAAGTAGCAACAACAATAAAAATATTTTACGCATATCTGATATTAATAGGAATAACAGCTTTAACCAATAGGGACAACTCCCCAAAGAGGAGTTGCCCTAATAAAGATACTATAATGACTTATTTCTTAACCGATGCAGGTACCGCATTGGCGGGGATACCAAGCTTGGTTCTTACCTTCTGTGTAACATCGTCACAGATAGTTGTGTTGATGAAAGGAATGCCACCTGCTACATCAAATATGCACACATATGAGCCTTCGTTACCAACTGAGTCAAGAGCCTTCTTGAGAACAGTCTGGATCTCCATCATCTTCTCGCTCTCAGCCTTGGCAAGGTTGTTTTGAACCTCCTGACCATACTCCTGAAGACGCTGCTGCATCTGCATCAACTCATCATAACGACGCTTGAGGATGTTCTCGGGAACTGCATCCTGCTGCAATTTCTCAAACTCTGTACCCTTCTTCTCAAGTTCTGTACGCATGCTGTTGAACTCATCTGTGTACATTTTCTCCAAAGCCTGAAGATCCTTGAGCGCCTTGTTGTACTCAGGCATTACCTGAATGATCTCAGCCGAATTTACATAACCGAACTTCTGTGCGAGCATGCTCATTGGAGCAAGCATCAGAATCAAAATCAAAAACTTTTTCATTGTATTGAAATATTAAATTAAACAAATTTCACTTTAATGACGGGATAGTCGCTCTTTTGTAACAACTTCCCTGTTTAAAAGGGCAATATTACTCCGAGTAACCGAGTTTCACAAGTACCTCACTGCTAATGTCGACCGAAGGCGCAGAGTAAATGAGCCCAGTTGTCGAAGACTTGTCGAAAACCATTGTGTACTTCTTGAGTTCACATATCTCCTTGACTGCATTGTACACCTCATCCTGGATTGGCGCAATAAGACTCTCGTGTTTCTTGTAGAGTTCGCCTGTGGGGCCAAAATACTGTCGTTTCAACTCCCTAGCCTCATTCTCCTTAGCAAGGATGGCATCCTCGCGCTCAATGCGTTGCGCGTCGCTGAGGAAAGCCGACTCGCTCTGATATTTCTTGTACATGGTCTCTGCCTCCTGCACAAGTTCCTCAATCTCGCCCTGCCAGCGGCGTGACTGCTGATTGAGCTGCTCGTTGGCACGCTCATAAGCAGGGATATTCTTTAGGATATACTCCATGTCAACAGTCACATATTTCTGTGCCTGCGCTCCAACAAAGGAGAAGAGAGAAATCACTACTGCAAAAAATAACTTTTTCATAGCTGTCATGTTTTATTTGTTAGAATTCCTGTCCCAGGATGAAGTGGAAGTGGCTTCCACCATACTGTGAAGAACCGAATATGTTATCAAATCCGTATGCCCAGTCAATACCAATGAGACCAATCATCTGCAAGAAGACACGAACACCGACACCGGCACTGCGCTTGAGATCGAAGATATTGAACTTTGAAGCATCTGTCCATGCGTTACCTCCCTCAATGAATGCAAGACCATAGATTGTTGTAGAGTTCTGCAGCATGAATGGGAAGCGGAGCTCGAGGCCAAGACGCGCATAGGCGTAACCCTCGTAACCGTATGGTGTGAGACTACCATTCTCGTAACCACGGAGGGCAATCATATCGGTGGCATAGTTGTATGAATATCCGCTCATTCCGTCACCACCCACATAGAATGTCTCGAAAGGTGATTTCTTGTTCTTGTCGTAGCTGCCAAGTATACCGAAATCGGCACGGGTCATAAGCACAAGGTTATACTTGCCCGGGGTGAGCGAAGTATATGTCTTGCTACGGAACTTGAACTTGTAGTACTCGATCCACCTATGTTTGTCACGGAGCTCATCCTTATATGATGGAGAGTTGATGTTCTTGGCAAGATTTGCATAATCCTTTCCATCCCAAGCCGAATATGGAGGAGTTGCCGATGCAACGAATGAGAACTCCGAGCCCTGACGGGGGAAGAACGGATGGTCAACCGTGCTGCGTCCCAATGTCAACTGCAAGTTCAAGTTGTTGCAGACACCATCGGTTATCAAGAAGTACTGCCAGTCCTTGAGCGAATAGACCTGATAGTTGAGTTCGGCCGAGAACGAGAAGTTGTCATCGGGCCAGTTCAAGCGGCGTCCCCAACCTATTGATGCACCATACATCTTTATATGCTTGTCCGGGTCATAGTATGATGATACATTATTGTATCCATAGCCATCGTAGTTGCCGTAACCATAGAGATAGTTGTAGTAGTTGTTATAATATGCCGAGTTGTAGTAACTGTCGGCAACATCGGTCTGCATAGAGAAGAACGCCGATACAGACAATGAGTTTGGACGCTTGCGTCCGAGCCATGGGTCAAAGAAAGAGAGACTATATGACTGGTAGTAACGGCCGTTTGACTGTGCGCTAATAGCGAAAGTCTGTCCGTCGCCCTGTGGAATGATACCACGGCGTACACCGTCCCTACGGAAGAGGTTGCGCACAGAGAAGTTCGAAAACTTCAATGACAATTTACCAATGATACCTGTCTGTCCCCAACCTGCCGATAGTTCAATCTGGTCACTGCTCTTAGGCTCGAGTTTCCAGTTCATGTCAACAGTTCCGTTTTCGGGGTTTGGCACTGCTCCCGGATCGATCTTTTCGGGGTCAAAGTGTCCCATATTCGCGATATTTCGCCATGAACGTTCGAGCGCATTCATTGAGAAAAGGCTGCCCGGCAAGGTGTAGAGTTCGCGACGCACAACCTCCTCATATACGCGATCGTTACCGCTGATGGTAACGCGGTCAATGGTAGCCTGCACACCCTCAACCATACGTATCTCAATATCCACAGAGTCATTCTCGATCCTTGACTCAATTGGAAGTGCATTGAAAAAGACATATCCCTCGTTGTAATAAAGGTTCTTGATAGCATCCTCATCAATGAGAAGGCGTTTCTCAAGCTCGTTCTGATTGTAGACATCGCCGGCCTTCATACGCAACACCTGGTCAAGGAATGCAGTAGAATAGACACTGTTTCCAACCCATTTGATGCTACGGATATGATATTTGTTACCCTCGTCTATACCCAAGTAAATATCAACGCTGTTGTCCTCGTTGGCAACAACACTATCCTTTACGATGCGTGCATCGCGATAACCATATTCATAGTAGCGGTCGAGTATATTCTCCTTGTCTGCGGCATAGTTCTCGTCAGTAAACTTCTTTGAGCGGAAAAGGGTATGTATGATGTTGTCGAGACGGGTCTTCTCACGCGTCTTCTTCATCGCATACTTGACCTTGTTTATAGGAAGGGCATTTACACCTTCTATATAAATGCGGTTAATCTTGATCTTGTCATTCTTTGATATTTCAACATCCACAATCACGCGGTTATCCTCAGTAATATCGGGACGCTGTATAAAACGCACTTCTGCATTCTTGTAACCCTTGTCGTCATAGTAGTTCTTGATAACCTTCTCGGCACGCGAAATGATATCGGGAGTGATGTGACCACCCGGGCGGATGCCCACCTTTGTCTCAAGTTCTTCCCTTTCGCTCTTCTTTATACCCTTGATATTGATCTGCGACACACGGGGACGCTGTCTAAGAGAAATACCCAGATAAATCTCGTTACCCTTGATACTGTCGGCAGTGATGCATACATCCTCGAACAGTCCATGTCTCCAATAGCGTTTGATAGCATTGGTCACCTCATCGCCGGGAACGGAAATTACATCACCGACAGAGAGACCCGAGACACCAATGACCACCGATGGTTCAAGATTCTCGGCTCCGGAAAGGTTTATTCCGCCAATCGTGTATTTATGTGCGGTACCCGTGTATAATATCGTAGGCTTTACGATTACCTCCTGCGCCGATACAGTTGATGTAAGGATCGCAAAAAGAAGCGTCAGCGTTATTTTCAAAAACGAAAAATATCTCATTTCACACTGTTTTATCATCATTTGTCACTTGTTCACCCGTCAGTCCATAGCGTCTTTGACGGCTTTGGAACTCATATACAGCCTTGCAAAGTTCCTCGTTATCAAAATCGGGCCAAAGGACCTCGGTAAAATAGAACTCAGAGTAGGCAGCCTGCCACAACAGGAAGTTGCTCAATCTCTGCTCCTTTCCAGTACGTATGAGAAGATCCGGATCGGGCATGAATGAAGTTGTCAAAGCACTGTCTATTGTAGCATCTGTTATATCAGAAAGTTCCATCGAACCCTCCTTGACCTTTGCTGCGATACTGCGCACTGCCTCGGTAATCTCCCATTTCGAAGAGTAGCTCAACGCCAGGACAAGAGTCATGGAATCATTGTTTGCAGTACGCTCCATGCAGCCGTTCAAGCGTTCGCGAACATTGTCGGGCAATTTGCTCATGTCACCGATTACACGGAAAGAGACATTGTGCTTAACAAAAAGTTCCTCCTCTACCGACTCGAAAAGCAGAACCATCAGAGCCGCCACTTCGGCAACGGGACGTTTCCAATTCTCGGTCGAGAATGTATATAGTGTCAGGTACTTTATACCTAGTTTCAACGAATTCTCTACAAGCTGACGCACAGCAACAGCACCTGCCTGGTGTCCCTCCTGTCGCTCTTTTCCACGCAACTGCGCCCAACGGCCGTTGCCGTCCATGATAATGGCAACATGCTGGGGTATCCTATTCTTATCTATCATTTCAATATAGTTCATAGCTATATCTTCTAATTATTGCATTTTCTGTATTTGGGCGACAGATCGTATGTCACAAAAACCGACAGAAACGAATAACTGTCTTTATTTTTCATGAATCCACTGTCAATTCCGTACGGATCATCCAACACCGGCGCGCTCTTGCCTGTCACATCAAGGTTGTCGCTCAGTGTGAAGCGCCATGTAAACTCGCAGCCAAGATTCAGACGCGGAGCCACCTTGAATTTCAGCCCCACTCCCACTGGAACATTAGCAGTGAACACATGCTTCGCCGGTGCGGGCGCATATGTCATTCCAACACCTGCGAGGAGATATGGAGCCCACCTGCGGGTTTGCTTGTAGCCCGTACCGTCACCATAGGCAAAAAAATGGCACTCGTACTGCGCCCCAAGCTCATAGAGCATGCGCCCGAACTTGACCTCGCCACCAGGAATGACATTGTCTTTGCCCTCTGTTGTACCCGAAATGCGGCCAACAGCAAGGTCTGCCTTCACCGCCATGCGCGGATTTATATTGTAGCGCCACAAAAGGCCGCCCATTATGTTTATGTTGTCAATCGGTGACACATAGTTCGCATCGCCATAATAGCTGCAGCCGCCAACCATGGCACCGACCTCGTAACGGTATTCCAGACCATCGGCACGCGCACCAGTGGCGAAGCACAACATCATTGCACCCACAACTGCCTTCTGTACCAATGCTGCCAGTCTCATCGCTTTACTTCTTGAATCCCAAACGGTTGACAATACCCTTCCATACCACAGGTTTCTCGCCTGCGCATATGATCCACATCACATTGTTGGAATCAACAGTAACCGCGAACGGGGAGTCATTTCCCTGCAAATCGGCAGGCATACGCTGGTAGAAATCATCCGGCGCCTTCCATGTGATACCATTGTCCCTTGAAATGTAGAACGACGAGAATGCATCCACGGCAACACCCTCGGCAACACCGGCTCCGCCAAGTGCATAGAGGGAACCGTCATATCTGACCACAGTCAGTCCCTTCAACGAAGGACATGGGAAAGGATTGTTCCCGTTCTCATATCTTGCCCAGCTGTTCTCGGTAGAGAGTTTGCTCCACACTACCGCATTGCCGACCATTGTCTCGTTCTCATAACCCACAAGCATGTATCGAACAATACCCTTGTTGTGGTTCATTGCATAAGAAGAGATTGACACGCCATAAACAGGAAAACCTGCAGGCAAAGCACCGGCAGACTCGTAGTTGACACCATCGGCTGTCACAAGTAGTTCAGCGGCAGTAGCCACCCACATCTTGCCGTCACTGTCCGACGCACCCACAATGGAAAGCGCTCCGTCACAGCCAAAGCTCAACGACCACTCCGCACCGTCGGTCGATTTGTAGATTCCGTCGCTAGCCACTACATACAACGCACCGCCAAAAGACTGTACTGTTGCCAGATTGGCAGTTCCCGGCAAGCCGAGAATTGCCGCCTGCTGCCACAAAGGAGAACCCTGCAATGCAGCTGTAGCCAAGATAAACTGGCCGTCTTTTTCGCCAAAGAGACACATGGAACCATCATGTTCCAATGAACGCAGTGGCTTCACACCTTCAATGGCTGCATAACTGTTCCATGCCATGATATCGGGATTTACCTGATGCACATTGACGCTTACAGTATAATCCCTGTAATATTCGCCATCCTCTGATGTTATGCGAAACTTGCGGGGTTTGGAAAAGTCGAGAGAATCCGATGAAGTGAAATAGCCGAACTCGCCAAGGCTGTCTATATATATCATCGCATAGCCTGTCAGGTTCATGCTCACGGTAATCTTGTCCACCTTTGTCGCGAAAGGCAGGGAGTCGGCGTTGTAGACCTCACATGTAGCCTGGTTGATTGAGAACGGATAAGAAGAACCCTGGATTTTCTTCGTCTGGAAAGTATCAGCTCCGGTTGAAGTGAATGCAGGATACTGGGAACTGATATCTCCAATGCCGAAAGATGTCATCATCGCATAGGGAGAATAGTTTGCATCATCGTCATCGTCGAAGCACGAGGTAACGACGAATGTCAGCATCAGCATTGCCAGATATATCGCTAATCTTTTTTTCATAAATGTGCACATTTTGTTCAATTTGCAAAATTAGCAACATTTTTTGGTTTATGCGACATTTAAGGCTTTATTTATAATAATTAAAATTTATTAAGGACTTTTTTTATCGACAAAAATGCAGAATTTCATTACCGGCGACCATTTCCCTGCCAATCGGGGAGAACCCTACAAGCGTTGGAGCCACAATTCCACTGCCCAATTCCAGGGAGTTGTTCACCTCGACACGGGCCTCATCCCAAAGCGAGGCATTGATGAACGATTGCAGCACCGTAGCACCGCCCTCCACAAGCAGGCTGCCAATCTTGAGGCTACCGAGATGCGAGAGAATCTGAGGAAGCAAAGGATTATTGAAATCAAGTTCTACTTGTTCAACATTTTTACCAAATTTACCCTCTTTTTCACAGGCCGTGTAGACAACTGTCGGCTGCACACCGTCGAACATCTTCAAATCGGCAGGCAGAGTCCCGTTCTTGTCAATGACCAGACGCAAGGGAGAGCGTCCGCTCCAATGGCGTATGTCGAGCGATGGATTGTCGAGCAAAGCGGTGTGACGCCCCACCAGAATGGCATCGTGCTGTGCACGCAGTTTGTGGACAGCAACTTGGGATACCGGAGTGGATATCTTCACGGCCGAACCGCTGTCACGCAACAGGTCTATGAAACCATCGGCACTCTGTGCCCATTTCAGGGTCACCCAGGGGCGGCTGTTCTCGTGAACAGAGAAGAACGCCTTGTTCAATCGGCGACACTCCTCCTCGAGCACACCAACCACCACCTCAATCCCGGCGGCACGCATGCGTTCAATGCCGGCACCGTTGACATTACGGTTGGTATCAAGAGCCCCAATGACCACACGGGGGATTCCGCAGGAGATAATCAAATCGCAGCACGGCGGTGTCTTTCCATAATGCGAGCAGGGTTCAAGGCTCACATATATTGTGGAACGGCCAAGCAATGGCCTGTCTTCAAAGGAAACCGAATTGACAGCATTGACCTCGGCATGAGGCTCGCCGGCACGGATGTGATACCCCTCGCCGATAATGCGGCCGTCACAGACTATCACCGCGCCTACCATAGGGTTGGGTGAAGTGCTGCCTGCACCACACCTTGCAAGTTGCAGACAACGCTGCATATAGAATTCATCGGTCACTTTCATTTATAAATTATTTTTACCAAACAAAGACAATACGCCCATACATTGGAACCCTAATCACGAGCGAAGGTAATACAAAATCGCCACGATGCAAAAAAGCGGTAGAGAAAACAAAGAGAGGAACTGCGATAGTCGTCAAACAACCTATTGTCGCCTCAATGTGACTATAACCAGTTCGCTTGGCACACAGAAACGAAGTTTGCGCCTTGATGTGCCCACGCCATTGGTAGTTATAATGGTTGTTCCATTTGAGGTCCTATTCCTGCCACGGAGAAAGCGTTTCCCGTAACGGGTATTCTTGACGGGAGTATAGATGCCGAATAACGAGACCTGGCCGCCATGTGTGTGCCCAGCAAATGCCAGATGGGCAGTTATTGAATGACGCTCGACAAAATCGGGGTTGTGGCTGACAAATAAGACAAACTCGAAATCATCAACACTTTCCATATACTCTTCAAAAAGCGTATCATTAGCAAAACTGTCGTACACTCCGGCTACAGCATATCCGCCTCCTCCATCAAGAAATTCCACACACCTGGCCTTTCCATCAAGCAAATAAAAACCGTATTTATCCACCGCTTGTCTTATAAGTTGCTCGTCACGCATATCATGGTTACCAAGAACCACATATTTTTCCCTGCAACCAACAGCCGAAAGCGATTTAAAAAGCACATCTATTGAATCCTTGTCTGTCACATAGTCACCACCCAAAAGCAGCATATCAGGTGATTCCTGCTGCAGCTTGCGCACAAGTTTCCCAAGGCGTTTGGGAGTAAACAGGCTTGGATAATGCAAATCCGAAATAAAGGCTATCTTGCAACCATCAAGTCCTTCGGGAACAGATTCATCGGTGAAAGTATACCGCTTCACGCGCCCCACCCCGTTCGGCGACAACGAGGCACAAGACGAAATCAGCAGCATTGCTGCTGCCAATATCATGAACCGTTTAAATAATTTCTTGAAAATCATTTACATATAAGCACTGTCGCGTAGGCTGTTATACCCTCCTTGCGCCCCTCGAAACCAAGTTTCTCGGTAGTGGTAGCCTTCACCGACACACAGTCGACATCAATACCAAGCACATCGGCCATTGTCTGTTGCATTGCAGGGATATGAGGATTGAGTTTTGGAGCCTGTGCCGCCACGGTAGAATCAATATTACCAATTGTATACCCCTTCTCCTTCAGCAGTTCGCAGGTGCGGCGCAGAAGAATCTTGCTGTCGATGTTAAGGAACTCATCGGAATTGTCGGGGAACTGATAGCCGATGTCGCGCAAATTGGCAGCACCCAACAGGGCATCGCATATCGCATGGATGAGCACATCGGCATCGGAATGCCCGGCAAGACCATACTCATACGGAATCTTAACGCCACCGATCCAAAGGTCGCGGTTCTCCACAAACTTGTGCACATCAACACCAAAACCTACTCTTATCATGGTAAAACTGTTTTTAACGACGGAAAAGGTCTTTCAAGCCGTCCATGTCGAACGAAAGTGAGAAACGCAATGTCTGGTCAAGAGGGTTGCTCTGCGCGGTTGAAATGAGGTATGCAGCATCGAGCGAGAAGACGCTCATGCGGAAACCGGCACCGACTGTAAAGTATTTGCGGTTTCCCTTGTAGGCATCCTCGTAGTGATAACCGCCACGTACGAAGAACTGCTGGTTGTAGCAATACTCCACACCCACACCGGCATAGATTTCTCTCAACTCCTCAACAAAACCGCCAGGAGCATCGGCAAACGACTTGAAGATACCTGTAATGGGCGAAATATCATTGTAGCCCGTACTCTCAACCCAACTCTGATACTCCGAGTAGTAGCTATTGTCGCCCTGTTCATAGCCGTTCTCTTCAAGGAACTGACTGTACGAAGGCTTTGTAGGCACCATCAATTTGTTCACATCAGCGCTGATTGACAATGTATTGTACTCATTGAGCGGAATGAGGAACGAAGCGCCCAGACGCAGATTTGTAGGGATGAATTCATTGGTTGCGCCTCCATCGTATGAAATCTTTGTACCGATGTTCGACATGTTCAAACCAAGACCGAGAAGGCACTCGCGATTGCCTGCAAAGAGATACTTGTTGTAATAGAGCGCAATATCGGCAGCAAATGCGTGTCCTGGCGACATATCCTCGGTATAATCATACTGCAGGTCACTGAAGATATAACGGAGTGCAATTGCCGCCGAGAATGTCTCGGAGAGCATACGCGAATATGCAATATCGAATGCCATTTCGTAAGGTTTGATTGTCATCTCATTCTCAACAAACACCTCACCAAGCGAGAAATATGTCAATGACGAACTGATTGCCGAATAGTCGCCAATACGATAGAAACCGGCAAGATTGACAAGGTCAATATCACTTACCAACTGACGGAGCCAGGGAGTGTAGGACATTGAAACACCTGCACGCGCAATATTGAAAGGATACTTCGCAGGGTTCCAATACTGCGAATTCGCATCGGGTTCGGTTGCAACACCCACGTCACCAAGTGCACCGGCACGGGCATCGGGAGCAATAGAGAGTGATGTCACACCTGTATATACAGGGTTGAACTGATCTTTCTGAGCGAATGACGGAACCGCCATGACCGCCAAAAGAAGTAGAAGTATTATCTTATTCCTTATCATATGCTTTGTATATATTTAAAACCCGCGGAAGTACACGGATTATCTTTACGCCTATATATAACTTTAAAAACCGTTATTTATTGTTTACAACAACTATTTTTCGCGTTTTTGATGACGAAACGACACCGCCTTCATCAATATATGCCCTGACAAGATATACACCTGTGGACAATGGCTGACCACCTTGGGCCGCCCCATTCCATTCGAAGCTATAGGTATTGTCGCTGCAAACCACACGTTCGCTATTGCTCAGCAATATCTGTCCCTGAAAACTGAATATTTCAATGGTCACCTCTATCTCGCTTTGCGCACGGTCATGTGTCAGGTGGAATGTCGCAGGCGCGCCGGAGACAACCGGTGAGGGCGAGACATTCAGTTCCATAAGGCCGGGTGCAAGTGAGGGGTCAACATTGAATGTTATCCTTGCCTGTGACGAATTGTTGTACAAGTCCCATGCACGCAACATCAGGGTATGTTCACCGGCCTCAAGCCTGTTAAGCGGCAGCATCACCGTTCCGCGTTTGTAATCACCCACGACAGGAACGAACGCACTGTTCAGGTTATATGTGTGGTGAGGGTCATTGTCTATAATAGCCATTATGTCGTGTCCGATACTCGAGCCCATTGTGTTTATGCCGTTTTCATCGTACAATTCTACCCAAAGACAAGGTGTGGCATTCACCTCGTCACCATCGATAAATGAGGGAGAATTGAGATAGAGTTTAATCTCGGGACCAACACTGTCGTTCGCAAAATCAGGAGCTGTACCGCCCAATGTAAAATTCGTGAAATATCCCTGCGCGGAGTTAGCAAACGTGCTATCAACTGCAAAGAGATTCAGCATACCATAATCATTGCTATAACTTATATCCAATGGAATAGGCATATTGATTGAGAAGCGGCCGTTGCGCACGGAGTCGCTGCCCGAAAATAGTGTCTTGCCGTATGCCATGTATGAATGAGTACCAAGCCCGGTGTTATTACGCGTATCAACCTGAGTCTCACTATCGAAAAGGGTTGAGTAGAGCACACCTGTAAAGTCACTTGCAAGTTCCCCGTCAGGCGTAACCACACGACCCTCAACATTAAGCAAAGAGCCGGCGCCCACCTGCAACGCCTCGCCTGAGGCATCTGCGCCGTTCAACTTGTCAACCACAAAGCGATAATGCGGATATTTCAGTCTCAACGCCGGATCGCCAAGCAGGACATACTGCAGTTTATTCTCGGTCCTGTCAGTACCAAGCGAAATAACATTACACTTGGCAATGCGGGCAGCATCGCCCACTGCCAATACCTCGCCTGTGGTAACCGGTAGCATAAGTTGCCTTGTAAACTCCTTGTTGATAACCGAATTGTAGCTCTGCATCACGGTGCGTGTTGTAGTAAAAAGACCAACCGCAGCACCATTTGCATTCATGATTGCAGACTCGGCCACCGAGTTGTCACCCATGTCAAAAGGACCGATATCACACGATGCAGTAACCCAGAATGGCATACGGGGTGAATTCACAGCCGCCATATCAGAAGCCTTCCACACCATCTCGTGCGAAAGCAGATTGCTGCTGCCGTGACCAGAATAGTTCACAATGAGAGCACCCTTTGAAAGACGGCTATAGATATCCTGCGTAACTGCCGGATAGCGCTTGCCGGTTGCAGACACCTCTATAGGGTAATTATCCCAATAGATACGGTCCACGATATATGACGGGTAGTTCCTTTCATAGATTACTGCTATGCTGTCGGCATCCTTCATATGCTGGTTAGGCATGCTGTCATCGCCGTCATCGGCAAGGAGCAACACCCTGTTCTGCCACTCACCGGCATCCTTGTTCTGCATGTAGGCAATTATCTTGTCAACAACAGCATTGGCGTCGGCCACAGACTGCGCCGGTATGCGTCCCACACCTAAATCGACCTTGTCGCGCGTATGGTTGCTACCCTCACTGTCATCAAGGAAGCCCACATAGTCCTCAAGCACATAGGAGCGTATGGCATCTACCGAGTTGAGAGACTCATAACAGAGTAGATAGTCATCCTGCTTGCGACCGGGGAATGTGAGCAAACGGTTGTCGAACCAGCTGTCACCAAAAAGCAACAGGTATTTCGGTGCCTCGCCCGATGTTGCGGCACGGTCGTAAAGCATCTTCATCAGTCGGCGGTAGGCGGTAACATCTGGGGTACCCGAAGAGAACTCGTTGTATACCTGCTGGGCAGTCACAACCTCGACTGCGAGACCATCCATTGAGCGGTGTGCATCGGCAAGGCGGTTTGCTGCAGACAGAAAACTGCCGTTTGACGGCACTATGATTACCATATCGGTCTTGCCCAAGGCGTGCAGATTCTGATTGGGGACATCACCCAGCACTTTCACCGACGGGAACGAGCCTTTCACATTGACAGCAACAAGATTTACATTTGAACTCGCAGGGGCTACAACCGATAAAGTAGTTCCGTCCAGAGTTCCTTTAACCTCCTTTATTGCAGATGGAGAGGTTACATCCCATATGCGTGTATCGGCATTACATCCTGTAATCCTGAATTCGGCATTACCATCATTTGTCAAGTCGCCACGGAATAGTGTCGACGAGCCACGCAAAGCAAGCGAACGACGGAAATTGAGACGAATGAAATCGAGATAACCCACTAGCGAGTTGTCATCGGTCACGTGCGCCAGATAAATGGTCGATTTATCGGACACCCCACCGTGGATAGTAAACT
>JAFOCD010000217.1 GCA_017381475.1 Bacteroidaceae bacterium | reverse complement strand
ATCAAGCAGCTCAAGGAGGATCCATGGGCAAGCATCGAGGAGAAGTATCCTATCGGTTCAAAGCACACTGCAAAGGTTCGCAACTTCACCAACTTCGGTATCTTCGTTGAGATTGAGGAAGGTGTTGACGGTTTGATCCACATCAGCGACCTCTCTTGGACAAAGAAGGTTAAGCACCCATCTGAGTTCACACAGATCGGTGAGGCTATCGATGTTCAGGTATTGGAGATCGACAAGGAGAACCGCCGCTTGAGCCTTGGCCACAAGCAGCTCGAGGAGAACCCATGGGATGTATTCGAGACAGTATTTACTGTAGGTTCAATCCACGAGGGTGTTATCACAGAGCTCATCGACAAGGGCGCTGTTGTTTCATTGCCTTACGGCGTTGAGGGCTTCGCTACTCCAAAGCACCTCGTTAAGGAGGATGGCACACAGGCTACAGCTGAGGAGAAGTTGTCATTCAAGGTAATCGAGTTCAACAAGGAGGCTAAGAGAATTATCCTTTCTCACAGCCGCATCTTCGAGGATGCTGCTAAGGAGGAGGAGAAGGCTGAGAAGAAGGCTGCCGCTGCTGCTCGCAAGAGCAAGAAGGTAGCTGAGGAGGCTGCTGCTCCTGCAATCCAGAACCAGGCTGCTGCTACAACTCTCGGCGACATCGACGCACTCGCTGCACTCAAGAGCAAGCTCGAGGGTAAAGGTGAATAATTAGACGATTCACAATATCTATGATTAAGGCTGTCCATGTGGGCAGCCTTAATTTTTTACTGAAACTGACACTCATGGCATTTGCATTTTACCGCCCTATTGACTAAATTTGCGGTTACTATGGAGAATTTCGAGATACATATAATGGGTTGCGGTTCGGCTTTGCCAACTACAAGACACTGTGCCAGTGCGCAGATAATAAGGATTGGCAACAAGCAGTTCATGGTTGACTGCGGCGAGGGTACACAAATACAGTTGCGCAGGAATCACATCCATTTCTCGTTCATTAACCACATATTCATATCGCACTTGCATGGTGACCATTGTTTCGGGCTCATTGGACTAATATCCACATTCGGGTTGCTTGGACGCACAGCCCCATTGCACATATATGCCGATGCCAAGCTGGAGGAGTTGATGAAGCCACAGATTGAGTTTTTCTGCAAGGGCATGCACTACCCTGTCTTCTTCCACAACATTGATGCGACCAAGCACCAGATCATTTATGAGGACAATACAATAACCGTTGAGTCGCTGCCACTGAAACACCGCATGCCTTGCTGTGGTTTCCTGTTCCGCGAAAAGCCTAAAAGGCGCCATTTGATTGGTGATGCCGTGAATTTCTACAACATTCCGGCATATATGAGGCAGGCTATTAAGGATGGTATAGACTACACTACTCCCGAGGGAGAGGTTGTGCCCAACAGCAAGCTAACGAAGGATGCTGACCCTTCGCGCAGCTATGCTTACTGTAGCGACACGGCGCCGTGTGACAACAGCGAGATACTGAAAGGGGTTGACCTGCTGTACCACGAAGCGACTTTTGCCGACAGCGAGAAGGAGCGTGCCGCCCAGACATTCCATAGCACTGCACGCCAGGCTGCACAGGTGGCATGCGATGCCGGAGTGAAAAGGTTGCTGATTGGGCACTACTCATCACGCTACGAGACCCCAGACGTCCTGCTCAAGGAGGCATGCGAACTGTTCCCGGAGACTATCGCTGCAAAAGAGGGAATGGTAATACATATTGATTAAACCTTCGGCCATATCCAACATCAAAGGAAAGACAAACAACCGAACAGCAGTGTCAAAGAACGAGTACAACGAAGATATCATAATTGCGCAACTCAAGAAAGAAAACTTGAAAGCCGGTGCATTCTCTGCCATAGTCAAGGAGCATAGCGAGAGTATATATTGGCATGTGAGACGCATGGTGCTGGTACACGACGACGCGAATGACATTGTACAGAATACATTTATTAAGGCATGGACAAACATTGACAGTTTCCAGGGTAAATCAAAGATATCGACCTGGCTTTACCGCATTGCAATAAACGAGACGCTTACGTTCCTGAACAAGAACCAGAACACTCTTGTTTCATTGGATACTCCTGAAGGTGCTGTAGCCGAGTTGCTCGAGAGTGATACCTATTTCTGCGGCGACAGTGCCGATGCCAAATTTCAGGAAGCTGTAGCTCGCTTGCCCGAGAAGCAGCGTCTTGTGTTCAACATGAAATACTTCAGCGAAATGAAATATGAGGAGATGTCGGAAGTGCTTGGCACAAGCGTGGGCGCGCTGAAGGCATCGTACCACATAGCAGTGAAAAAAATTGAGGAATATTTAGGCAAAACGGATTAAACCATCGGCGAAATATTCTATCATATAAACAGAACTTGAATTATGGAACATTTGGAAGAGAACAAGAAGAAGGTTTTCACTGTACCCGACGGTTATTTTGAGCAACTGAACAGGAACATAATGAACGCCACTGCCGGGAAGGGTGCTACAGCCCCACAGCACAAGCGTTTTGTACTTGGAAAGTTCGCCCGTATTGCCGGGTATGCTGCATGTTTTGTCATTTTCTTGGGTATTGCTGCTGCCGTTTTTATTCCTGAGAAGAAGGAGGATGGTACTATGACTGCAATTGCCACAAATGAGAATGGAGATAGCGAGAATGAATATATAGACAATGTATTCAACAGCTATGGCATTGACGAGTATACTTTTTATTGCTACTTGACCAACAGCGATTTTGAATAACTACAAAACTTTACCAACTGTATGAAGAGAAATATATTGGCGTCATTGCTTCTTTTTGTCATTGCATTGACAGCAAGCGCACAGGAACAGCAGAACAAGAGGCCCCACTTCTCGCCCGAGGAGTTCCAGGCAAAGCAGAGAGCCTACATAACAGACAAGGCTGGATTATCACCCGAAGAGGCCGAAGCATTCTTCCCACTCTTCTTTGAACTGCAGAAAAAGAAATTCGAACTTGAGCGCAATGCACGCAAGGATTTCAAGAGACAGCGTGGCGAGCGGATGAGCGAAGATGAGTGCCGCAAATTTGTATATAACATGGCGGATGTAAAGATTGAGGTTGCGAAACTCGAAAGAGAATACACTGATAAATATCTTGAAGTGCTACCGGCATGCAAGGTGCGCCGAGTGCAGCACGCCGAGAACTCATTCCAACGCCACCTGATGAAAGAGATGATGGAACATCGGAACAACAGACCGGAATAATTGGAACTATATAAACGACCAGCGGCTCTCACGTGAGAGCCGCTGGTTTATTTTAAGTAAAAACTTATTTCAATCCAAAATTCACCGGCAATACATATTTTACACAAACAGGTCTAGCATTAATGCGTCCCGGTTTCCACTTTGGCATGCTTTTAACAAGACGCACAGCCTCTTTGTCAAGAAAATAATCACCTGAAGATTTCAGAATCTCAACATCTTGAATTCCGCCATCGGTATTTATAACAAAAGACACGAACACTTTTCCCTGCGTACCGGCATTACGCGACGCTTTCGGATATCTTATATTCTGTTGCAGATAGCGCGACAACGCCCTGTCTCCACCGGGAAATTCCGGACACTCTTCTACATCCTCCCATATGCGCTCATTACCGGAAACATGTTCTACGAGCAACGACTCCTCGTCATCAACATCGGCAAGAACTTCATAATCCATCAAACTGTCAGCAGGAATCGCATACCTAAATTCCACATCACACTGTACACAATTTCTCTTTTCACCGCCATTAAAAGCCTTCAATGTCCCAAAGACAATAAAAACTCCCAAGAATGTTAACAACACTTTTTTCATAGTTATATCATTATGATTCAACAAGCACTATTACTTGATTGATACAAAGATATATAAACATTCAAATAAACAAAATAAAAACAGCAAGAACTCCACGCCGTCATTACAAAAAAGTCCAGACCCTCACAAGGACCCGGACTTTTCACAACCATCATTACGTTGAGCATTAAATTCCCTTACTGCAACCTAAAACTTACGGGCAACACATATTTTACACGTACCGGTTTACCCGACTGTTTTGCAGGTGTCCACTTTGGCATAATCTCAACAAGACGTACAGCCTCCTTGTCAAGATAGATGTCACCGGAAGACTTGATAACCTCGGTATCCTGGATTGAACCGTCAGTATTTATAGTAAATCTCACAATTGCTCTACCCTGCGAACCGTTATCGCGCGAAATACGAGGATACTTGATATTCTTGCTCAAGAACTCCATAAGTTTCTTCATACCGCCAGGGAATTCAGGCTGCTCTTCGGCAACGTCAAAGATCTGTTCCTCTTCAATTTCCTCTTCAACATAGAAGTCCTCTACTTCCTCAACTTCGGCATAGTCACTCATATCCTGAACAGATGCGATCTCCTCTTCCTCGATTTCTACCTCATCCTCAACAATCTTGATGACATCGACAATCTTCTTCGCCTGTGGTGGAGGAGGAACTACCTTCTTCTCAATAATCAGAGGTGGAATTTCGTCTACCACAACAATGACATCTTCCTTCGTACCTCTGTTAATTGCAGGCTGTTCTTCATCTTCAAGTACCATCTCATGGAAACAGTTCGCACGTAATCTTTCCATTTTACCACCACCGCACGAAAGCAAAAGGGCGACACTACACAAAGCAATAAAAACTTTCTTCATAGTTATAGATTATGTTTTATGCACATTAAATCACAAGGAGTTACAGCCCCTGTTTCTTGGCCTCGTTCCAAAGGGCATCCATCTCCTCAAGCGACATATCGCGCAGGTTGCGTCCCTGTTTTATGGTATTCTGCTCAACATAGCCGAAACGGTTACGGAACTTATTGTTTGTCTGTTCCAGTGCATTATCGGGGTTAATGCCGTAAAGGCGCGATGCATTCACAAGGCTGAACAAAAGATCGCCGAACTCCTTTTCCATGTCCACGGCGTTGCCTTGCTTCATTTCTTCCTCAATCTCGGCAATCTCTTCCTTTACCTTTGCCCAGACATCCTCTTTATTCTCCCAATCGAAGCCCACATTGGCAGCCTTCTCCTGCATGCGATAGGCCTTGATGAGTGATGGCATTGAGTTGGGAACGCCACTGAGCAGGCTCTTGTTGCCATCCTTCTCTGTCATCTTCAGCTGTTCCCAGTTCTTGCACACCTCACCGGCGGTTTCGGCAACTGCCTCACCAAAGACATGGGGGTGACGATAGATAAGTTTGTCGCAAAGACGGTCGCACACGTCTTTCATATCGAACTGTTGTTTTTCACGGGCTATCTTGGCATAAAACGCCACATGGAGCAGCACATCGCCAAGTTCCTTGCAGATGTTCTGAGTATCATCGGCAATGAGTGCATCAGATAGTTCAAAGCACTCCTCTATTGTATTCGGGCGCAGACTGCTGTTTGTCTGTTTTCTGTCCCATGGACATTTCTCGCGGAGCTCGTCAAGGACATCAAGAAAACGTCCGAAAGCATCCAAAATTTCTTCTCTACTATGCATAACAAAAATAGTTTATGAAGTACAAAAATAGAATAAAACAACGAATCGGGAAACCATTGCCGACATTTTGCAGCATCGGCACGCATTTTAGTGATTTTTTTGCCTTGAAAAGTGATTATTTTGATAATAAGAGTTAACTTTGCAATTTGGAAAACATTTAATTTGGAATAAAAATATAAAATTCAAAATACTATGAGCTTAGCAAGCACTTACATACCTGCAGAGGTTGAGGAGAAATGGTACGAGTATTGGATGAAGAACAATCTTTTCCACTCGGAGCCTGATGAGAGAGAGCCTTATACAATCGTAATTCCACCACCAAACGTAACCGGTGTGTTGCACATGGGTCACATGCTGAACAACACCATCCAGGATATTCTTGTGCGTCGTGCGCGCATGCTAGGCAAGAACGCTTGCTGGGTACCGGGAACCGACCACGCATCAATTGCAACAGAGGCTAAGGTGGTGAAGAAACTTGCCGGTCAGGGTATAAAGAAGAGCGACCTAACACGTGAGGAGTTCTTGAAGCACGCATGGGAGTGGACCGACGAGCACGGCGGCATCATCCTGCAGCAGTTGCGCAAGCTCGGTGCATCATGCGACTGGGACCGCACATCGTTCACTATGGACGAGATTCGCAGCAAGAGCGTCATCAAGGTGTTCTGCGACCTCTACAACAAGGGTCTCATCTACCGTGGTCTGCGTATGGTGAACTGGGATCCAAAGGCACAGACTGCACTCAGCAACGAGGAGGTTATCTACAAGGAGGAGAAGAGTAAGCTCTACTACCTGAAATATTATGTTGACGAGGCTGCCGGTAGCACCGATGGCGAAGAGGACGATGCTGTGACACTTGCAGCTACCGACGCTTTCGACCCTACAGTGAAGCACCAAATTCTGCACCGCGATGCCAATGGCCGTCGCTATGCAGTAGTTGCAACAACACGCCCCGAGACTATCATGGGTGACACTGCAATGTGCATCAACCCTAAGGATCCCAAGAACAGTTGGCTCAAGGGCAAGAGAGTTATCGTTCCATTGGTAAACCGTTCAATTCCTGTAATCGAGGACCGCTATGTAGAGATTGAATTCGGTACTGGTTGCTTGAAGGTTACTCCTGCACACGACACCAACGACTACATGCTTGGCAAGACACATAACCTTGAGACCATCGACATCTTCAATGCCGATGCTACAATAAGCGAGGCTGCCGGTATGTATATCGGCCAGGACCGTATGGATGTACGCGTGCAGATTGCAAAGGATCTTGCCGAGGCCGGTCTCCTGGAGAAGGTTGAGGACTACGAGAACAAGGTGGGTTACAGCGAGCGTAATGCCGACACTGCAGTAGAGCCACGCCTTTGTATGCAGTGGTTCCTGCGCATGCAGCACTTTGCCGACATAGCTTTGCCACCTGTAATGGAGGATAAACTGAAATTCTACCCTACAAAATACAAGACAACTTACAACAACTGGCTTGCAAACATACAGGACTGGTGCATCAGCCGCCAACTCTGGTGGGGTCACCGTATACCGGCATACTTCCTTCCTGTAGCCGAGGGCGCAGAGGAGAAGTTTGTTGTAGCCGAAAGCCGTGAGGAGGCTCTTGCACTTGCAAAGGCTATCCCCGGTTATGAGAACATCACTGCCGAGGAACTGCGCCACGACGAGGATGCGCTCGACACTTGGTTCAGCTCATGGTTGTGGCCAATCTCACTGTTCAACGGCATTCTTGAGCCAGGCAACAAGGAGATTAGCTACTACTACCCCACAAACGACCTCGTTACAGGTCCGGATATCATCTTCTTCTGGGTAGCACGCATGATTATGGCCGGTTATGAATACGAGGGCGACATGCCATTCAAGAATGTATACTTCACAGGTATCGTACGCGACAAACTCGGCCGCAAGATGAGCAAGTCGCTTGGTAACAGCCCCGACCCACTCGACCTCATCGCACGCTACGGTGCCGACGGCGTACGCATGGGTATCATGCTCTCGGCACCTGCAGGCAACGACATTCTCTTCGATGACAGCCTTTGCGAGCAGGGACGTAACTTCTGCAACAAGATATGGAACGCATTCCGCCTTGTAAAGGGCTGGAACGTAAGCAGCGAGATTGAGCAGCCCGAGAGCAGCAAGCTTGCCATCAAGTATTTTGGCGAGACACTTGCAAAGGCTGCAGCCTCACTTGATGACCTCTATGGCAAATACCGCTTGAACGAGGCTTTGATGACTGTTTACTCACTCTTCTGGGACGAGTTCTCGGCATGGTATCTGGAGATGATTAAGCCTGCATACGGTTCACCTATCGATGCTGCGACATACGAGGCTACACTTGGTTTCTTCGACAGCCTGTTGCGTCTGTTGCACCCATTCATGCCATTCATCACCGAGGAGTTGTGGCAGAATATCAAGGAGCGCAAGGACGGTGAGAGCATCATGGTACAGAGCACAAAGGAACTTGCTGCTGAGTGCGACGAGGCATTCCTTGGCAAGATTGCAATAATGAAGGAGGTTATCGGTGGTGTACGCGCTACACGCCAGCAGAAGAACCTCTCGCCACGCGAGCCTTTGGCATTGCAGATTATTGGTGAGTCACCGGTTGCCGGTCTTGAGTGCGTAATGACCAAGATGGCTAACCTCTCGTCACTCGAGAGCGTTGCGACACCTGATGACACTGCGGTATCATTCCGTGTTGGTACTACAGAGTTCGCCATCCCAATGGGTTCACTCATTGACAAGGAGGCTGAGATTGCAAAGATGCAGGAGGAGCTTGCATACCATGAGAAGTTCCTAAAGAGCGTTGAGGCAAAACTTGGCAATGAAAACTTTGTGAGCAAGGCTCCCGAGAAGATTATTGCTATTGAGCGAAAGAAACAGTCGGATGCAATGGAGAAGATTGCAATGCTTAAAGAGAGCATCCAGAAGTTGTCAAAATAATAATTTTGCAAGATGAAGGACAATAAACTGATTATCATCATTTCCCTTGGTGTCGTGGCCCTACTCCTCGCCATTGGTCTTCTATTCATTTGGTTCAACCTGAATGAGAGCAAGGAGGAGACCCGAATGGTACAAATGCAGGCTCAGGAGATGCAGGAAATAATTGCACTGGAACAAGAAGAGATGCTTAATGACCTTCAGGAGGTACAGATGCTGTATGAGGAGGAGAAGAGCAAGGTAATCAGCAACGACTCGCTATTGGTGAAACTAGAGAAGGAACAGTTGCGCACACAGCAGTTACTCGAAGAGTTGCAGAATACAAGAGCCACCAATGCCGCAGAGATCAAGCGCCTTAAAAAGGAGCTGAAGACACTGCGTGAGGTTCTTGCCGACTACACAAAGCAGATTGACTCACTTTACCGCGAAAATACAGAACTGAAGAATGAGAATACCAAACTCATCGCTGTGAAGAAGAAGGTTGAAAAGGAGAAAATAGAACTTGAAAAAGAGAAGAAGGTTCTTGAAGAGAAGGTAGACATTGCCGCTCAGCTCGATGCTACGAACATTGAAATAAAAATGTTGCGCAGCAATGGCAAACAGACCAACAACATCAAAAGGGCAAAGCAGATTTGCGTCAGCTGCACCATCTCGAGAAATGTCACTGCAAGCACCGGAGACAAGGTTGCATATGTAAGAATAATGCAGCCTAACGGCGAGCCTTTGATAAAGGGGTACAGCAACACTTTCAAGTATCAGAACCGCGACATGAGCTACTCAATGTGCAAGGAGTTTGAGTTTACCAGCGAGAAGTTGGATCTTGAATTCTATTGGAACATTGAAGAGACATTGCAGAAAGGTAATTACCGCGCATATATTTTTGTTGACGGCAACATGATTGGCGAGGGAAGTGCCGAGATTGAATAATAAAAGGAAATGAAAAGAATACTTGTAACAGGAGGAGCCGGTTTCATAGGTTCGCATTTATGCGAGAGATTGCTGAATGATGGCAATGATGTAATCTGTCTTGACAACTATTTCACAGGCAGCAAGGACAACATCCGTCACCTCATTGGCAATGACCATTTCGAGCTTGTCCGCCATGACATAACACAGCCATACACTGCCGAGGTTGATGAGATATATAATCTTGCCTGCCCAGCATCGCCCGTGCACTATCAGCACGACCCTGTAAAGACAATACAGACCTGCGTAATAGGTTCAATGAACATGCTGGGTCTTGCAAAGCGTGTAGGTGCAAAGATTCTGCAGGCATCGACAAGCGAGGTCTATGGCGACCCACACATCCACCCTCAGGTCGAGGAGTACTGGGGCAATGTAAACCCCATTGGCATACGCTCATGCTATGACGAGGGTAAGCGTTGCGCCGAGACACTCTTCATGGACTATCATCGCCAAAACAACCTGCGCATAAAGATCATACGCATATTCAACACCTACGGTCCACGCATGAGCATGAACGACGGCCGCGTGGTGTCGAACTTCATAGTACAGGCTCTCAAGGGCAATGACATCACCATCTATGGAGACGGAAAGCAGACACGCAGTTTCCAATACGTCGATGACCTTGTAGAGGGCATGGTGCGCATGATGGAGACAGGTGACGACTTCACAGGTCCTGTGAACATCGGTAACCCAGGAGAGTTTACCATGCTCGAACTTGCCGAGAAGGTAATTGAGCTCACAGGCTCAAAATCCAAGATTGTATTCGAGCCATTGCCACAGGACGACCCGCGCCAGCGCAAGCCCGACATTTCACTTGCCAACCGCATGCTTGGTGGCTGGCAGCCAAACATAAAGCTCGACGAAGGTTTGGGACACACTATAGACTACTTTAAGAAACTAATATAAAAAACACAATAACAATGAACATTCTAGAACTTAGCGAACAGGAGATTGTACGCCGCGAGGCACTTGCCGAGCTGCGCAACTTGGGCATCGAGCCCTACCCCGCAGCCGAATACCCAACAAATGCATTTTCAACAGATATAATTGCAGAATTCAAGGACGAGGACGAGCCTCGTGAGGTTTGCATTGCAGGCCGCATGATGAGCCGCCGCGTAATGGGTAAGGCATCATTCATCGAGTTGCAGGACTCAAAGGGCCGTGTACAGGTGTACATAACACGAGATGACATCTGCCCGGGCGAGAACAAGGACGGCTACAATGTACTCTTCAAGCGTCTGCTCGACATCGGTGACTTCGTAGGTATCAAGGGTATCGTGTTCCGCACACAGACAGGCGAGATTACCGTTCACGCAAAGGAGCTCACCTTCCTTTCAAAGAGCATCCGCCCATTGCCAATCGTGAAGTACAAGGACGGTGTTGCATACGACCGTTTCGAGGATCCCGAGTTGCGTTACCGCCAGCGTTATGTTGACCTCGTTGTAAACGACGACGTAAAGGAAATCTTCATCAAGCGTAACAAAATCTACAGTTCAATGCGTGAGTTTTTCAACTCAAAGGGCTACATGGAGGTTGAGACACCTGTATTGCAGTCAATCCCTGGTGGTGCAGCTGCGCGTCCGTTCATCACACACCACAACGCACTCGACATTCCTCTCTACTTGCGTATTGCAAATGAGTTGTACCTGAAGCGTCTCATCGTAGGTGGTTTCGAAGGTGTATATGAGTTTTCAAAGAACTTCCGCAACGAGGGTATGGACCGCACACACAACCCAGAGTTCACATGTATGGAGATCTATGTATCATACAAGGACTACAACTGGATGATGTGCTTTACAGAGCAGATGCTCGAGAAGATTGCACTCGACGTTAACGGCACAACCGATGTAAAGGTCGGTGAGCACACCATCAGCTTCAAAGCACCATTCCGCCGCGTGACAATGCTCGACTCTATCAAGGAGTTCACAGGCTACGACCTCAACGGCAAGAGCGAGGAGGAGATTTTCGCAATCTGCAAGGAGTTGAAGATGGAGGTTGACGAGACAATGGGTAAGGGCAAGCTCATTGACGAGATTTTCGGTGAGTTCTGCGAGGGCAACTACATTCAGCCAACATTCATCACAGACTACCCCATCGAGATGTCACCTCTGTGCAAGCGTCACCGCAACAACCCAGACCTCACCGAGCGTTTCGAGCTCATGGTCAACGGTAAGGAGCTCTGTAATGCATACAGCGAGCTCAACGATCCAATTGACCAGGCTGAGCGTTTCCAGGAGCAGTTGCTCCTGAGCGAGAAGGGCGACGACGAGGCAATGTTCATTGACAAGGACTTCGTGCGCGCACTTGAGTATGGTATGCCTCCAACATCGTGT
>JAFOCD010000216.1 GCA_017381475.1 Bacteroidaceae bacterium | reverse complement strand
GTAGGCATAGGGCGAGAGGTGGTAGTACTTCTCGGCCAACGGGTCCATGGAGAGGAAACTGCCGGTGGTGTTCATGAAACGCGCATGCGAGTCATAAAGTTCACTGGCACCAAGCTTGCCCTGCTGTTCCTTGCCGGTGAACAGGTGGTCGGTGCCTGTGGCTGTGTTGTCTGTGGCTGTGAGCAACTCGCCATAGGGAGTGTAGTCAAATTCGGCAAGCACATTGCCATTGGCATCGGTAACAGCCCTTACACTGCCAAGGAGGTCGGTGATGTAGTAATTGGTCTGCCAACTGCCGTCATTGTAGGTTACTCTTCCACCGGCAATGGCAAAGCTCTCGGGCACGATGTTGTTGTCGCCGTCTATTCTGAATCTCAAAGAGCCTACGTAGATGAATTTCTCTCCGCCGTCGCTCACCGCAGAGAACTTGGTGCCGTCACTCAGGTAGCTGTAGTTGACTTTTGTCCCGTCCGATGCAGTAATAGACTGTGGCAAGTTACATAGATTATAGGCGATTTGCAAGTTTTCGTCGGGAATTTTTGTAATGTTGCCACGGCTATCGTACTGTGCGGTGCCAACTGCAGCATCGTTATGTGTAACTGATGCAATGTGGTTGCCATTATAGGTGTAGCCGAGCCGGCGGTTTACACCGTCCTTTTCTGCATTGTGTGCGATGATGTTGCCGGCAAGGTCGTATGTAAAGTCTTCGCTGTAACAGCCGACAGTGCTTTGCCCCAGCCCTGTTATGCGGTGATTGGCCGATGAAAGACGCCCCAAGGTGTCGTAGTGGTAGACAAAGCGGTCGTTACCTGTGAACTGGAGTTTCCGTTGCCACTCCTGTTCGCTTATTTTCCCTGCATAGCGTGGAGTTGACAGGCTGTCCGATGGTGTGTAATAATTCAGCTTTTCACGGAATATGATATTGTCAACCACCAAGCCTGCTGTGCTGAGATATCCATAGTAGTCTGTGAGCCAGCCTTGCAGGTTATATGCGGATGTCATGTTTATCTTGTCGCCAAGGAGTGTACGGGTTACACGCCCTTGTTCGTCATAGGTGAATGCGGCACTGCCAACGAGAGTGCCATCCACGCTTCTCTGCTCGGTGAGCTTGCGACCACGGCTGTCAAAGGTGCACTCGGTGAGAATGGCAAGTGGTTCTGCCGTACCCGAATATTCCTCCAAGGTCTTCAATGGATTACCGGCATAGTCGTACTTGACACTGGTGCGACAACTTAAACCCATGGGGTATGATGTGATGATTTGCACACAGCGTCCTCGCTTGTCATAGTAGTAGGTGCGCTCGCGAACCTCGCTCGCATAATCGCTGAAGATTTCAAAGGTGCGGTCGTAGGTTATTTTACCTTTAGCCGAGGCGGTATCGTTCTTTGTTACTATGCCATTGACTTCTACAAAACGGTGGCAGTTGGTATCGTAGTTATCATAAAGATTCCTCTGCTGGCAGCATGCTCCCTTCTCACTTGCATAGCGGAAACCTACCTCGCGACCAAGTGCATCGTAGGCATAATGTTTCTTGACTCCACGCTGCAGCATATCCTCGTCGTAGGAGACGGTGAGGCGTCCGTTGGTGTCATACTCGAAATATTGGGCACAGCTACCGGGTAGGCGTTTCATTGTCACGCGGTCGTCATTGTCATAGTTGTATATGTAGCAGTAGTCCTTTACAAGTGCGTCTGCGTTGCCATACTCCGTACCCTGAGCCAGTATTGTGCTGCCCTGTGGTGAAACAACGGTGGTGAGCCTTCCCTTTGTATCGTATACGAAATATGTGTCGGCATATTGTCCGTCACCGGCAGCACGGCGTTCCAGTAACATCTTGCCAAGTGCATCGGTAAAGAGGGTTACAGTAGTGCCGTCTTCGTCGGTTGCGACAGTCTTGTGCAGTGTTGCTGCCGGATGCGTACCTGTAACGACAAAGCCACTGGCGGTGTGAGATAGTTTCAACAGCTCACCCTCGGCGTTGACATCATATTCCATGGTTGAGCAGTGCTTTGTATCTGTGCCTTGATATACTGCGCCGGGCTTGTAACTTCCAACAGGACGGTCAAGGGGTGAGTTGTCATAGAGTAGCTGTGTGAATGCGTAATTGTCGTTGTGGAACACTTGTGATTTGTAGAGTGCATTTTTTACAAAATTGCCGTCACCCACGATGCTGAATGGAACGGTTGCACCTGTTTCGCGCCCTTTATTGTCATAACGGTATGCAATCACCACATCCTCGCCTGCCGGTGTGGCGGACTTTGCCACAACCTGCATTTTGCGTCCAAGGCCGTCGACATATTCAAAATCGGCAAAGGCACTATCCGGGTGCCAATAGGTCTTTGAGGCTATACCGGCAGGGCTGCAGGTGTTGTAGCACACTATGTTTGAATAGACAACAATGGGATTGCCGTTGTCATCGGCAGTGGAAGATGTCAAGACACGGCGGTAATAGGTTGTTGTCGTTGGTTTGGGTACGCTCAGGCTCTTGGTGTTTCCGGGAATTGTCTTCCAGGTCTCAAGATTCGTGGTGGACTGCCAACGCAGTGTAGACTCGGACGAGGTCGGAGAGGTGATATTTGTAAGGGAGAGAGTGTTATCTGTGTCTGTATAGTAAAGTCCGATGGTTCCTGCATTGAGCATGGGCAGTATCTCTACGATGTTTGAACAGGCTGTGTTACCCTGGCTATCTGTTGCTCTGCGACGGTAGTAGTCGGGGGTTACACCCACGGCATCGGGAATAAGGGTCAATGAATTGGTGTTTTCAATTTCAGTCCATGCTCCGCCGATGTTCTTCTTCTCCCAAGAATATGTTATACTTCCCCTCAATGGTATGGCTTCGTAAAGGGATGTCAGGCGTGTGGGTATTTCTCCCTCGGCATGGTACTTTGAGGGGCCGGCGATTTCTCCGGGGTCGACTGCGGTCATTGACGGATATGTATATTGCAAGGTGAGTGTATAAAACTTCATATTGGAAGAGTTATTTTCTGGTTTTGCATAAAAACGCAGTTCTATATTTCCATAAATAGCAGATGCTTTGTCACGACGCGCAAACTCTATATGCAGAGTTGTTCCGTTGACAATCAGTTTCTTTACATAACCGGCTGTGTCGACGAATTTGGCAAAGCTAAAATCGGTAACAGGTAACATAGAGACCCTATTTTCACCCTCTATAGTATATGAAATATTTACTATATATTTTGTTTTGAAATTCACATTGTCTATAATTGATTTATCAAGATAATAGTTCCTCTCAACTGATGCAAATGTGTATATTGTTGCAAAGAATGAGAACAATATTGATATGAATGTCTTATTTTTCATAGTTCTGTATTTAAAGTTATTGATTTATATTTTGCATGTAGTCAAACTCCTTGAGTATTCCTTCTGCGTCGGAGATACGGATGAGACGGCCATAAGAGTCATATTCGTAATCAGCACAACTACCATCACCCGAATAGTGCTTTGCGACACCAACAAGTGGGGTATATTCATAAATATCTACAAATGCTGTAATTGTATTATCAAGGACTTTCTTACGCTGGTCTTTTGTCAATGCTCTTTTCAGAGGAAGATTGTCATTTTTTGATACAAGTGATTTCAATTGTCCTATGGTCATTCCGCGTGCTATGACAACCGGATATAGTCCGTTATATCCCCAAAGGATAGCTGTATGCACTCCATGTTCATCAACAACTTCGGTTGGATTACCAATATTGTCATATGCAAGGACACGTTCTTTTATGGTATAATCAAGTGTTGCAATATCACAAGGGTATGCCATGTTGTCGGGAATCCGGGCTGTACTTATCTTTTTGGGCAAGCACATGCTGTCCAAGACTCTATAGTCATACTTGATTGCGTGTGTAAGTAGCATGACGCTATCATGTTCCTTAACTTTTATCACATTTGACGGAAGAGAAAACATGTGCAGTATCGTATCATTGAGATATTGGGTATATGTATGTACACGACTCTCATCAGGAAGTGTCTGTGTGTTACAGACGACACGTCCCTTCTCATCGTATGAAATGGTCTTTCTACTGCTGATACAGCAACCACTGTTTGCAAACTCCTCTTCCTGTATAGAAACAAGTCTATAATCTCCTGTATAACGTTTGACTGAATTGGCAAACTGACCACTCATGACAATGCTTGAAGT
>JAFOCD010000215.1 GCA_017381475.1 Bacteroidaceae bacterium | reverse complement strand
GCACCACCGTCAGCAAGAACCTTCTTCAATGTAGGGAGAGCACCGCGAATACGTGTGTCGTCTGTGATTTTACCCTCCTCGTTCAAGGGAACGTTGAAATCAACACGAACGATTGCCTTCTTACCGGCAAACTGGAAATTGTCAATTGTCATGATTGAAAATTTATTTAGTTAATAAAACAGTCCTATTTGTAAATTACTGCGAAGATACAAATTTTCAATAAAAAAACAGTTCTTTTTAAAATAATTATCTAATGGCGGTCGCTTTTTTTTGATATTCACGGCAAACGGCTGTCAGTCCGCACTTCTCGCACTTGGGTGACCTTGCCGTGCATACATATCTTCCATGTAGTATCAGCCAATGATGCGCTCTGGGAATGACATCGTTCGGCAGGTATTTCATGAGTTCTTTCTCTACACTGTAGGGGGTGGTGCAACGCTTGGGTACAAGCCCTATGCGGTGGCTTACGCGGAATACATGCGTGTCGACAGCCATGGCGCTTTTGTCCCAAACAACTGAGAGTATTACATTGGCGGTCTTGCGTCCAACGCCTGGCAGTGTGGTGAGCTCCTCTAGGGTGTCGGGTACTTCTCCTCCAAAGTCGCAACACAGCTTCTGTGCCATCCCAACAAGGTGCTTTGCCTTGTTGTTGGGGTATGATATGCTCTTTATGTAGTTGTAGATTTCGTCGGGGTGTGCCTCAGCCATCTCCCATGCTGTGGGGTATCGCCCTATGAGGTCGGGTGTCACCATGTTCACGCGCTTGTCGGTGCATTGCGCCGACAGTATTACTGCCACAAGCAGGTCGAATGGGGTGGAGTAATCCAGCTCCGTCTCGGCCACCGGCATAGCGGCCTCAAAATACTCTATTACCTTATTATATAGTTCGCTTTTCTTCATTGTCCGTAATCTGGTTTTGCGAATTTATGTCAATATCCCAATTCTTCAAAACTTCACGGCTGTTTTGTGCTGTGATAATAAAAAAAAGATTCCCGCGGGAATCTTTTTCTATGGATTATCTATTCAGGTACTTGTCTATTCCGTTGTCGCACCATTTGATTTTGCCGTTTATTACCTTGTTGAGTTCCTGGTTGTGGCGCTCCTCGTTGTCGCGGGGTGCCTGCTTGTGATACAGGTGATATACGCAGCCACCACCTTTAAGGGCTTTCTTCTCAACGCCTGCAAAATGCATGCGGTACGCGAATTCCGAGTCCTCGTGTCCCCATTGCAAAAGGTCTTCGTTGTAACCGTTTACTTTAATGACATCGGCTTTCCAGAATGCCATGTTGCAGCCTCGCATGTGTCCGATTGAACGTGCGTAGCGTTTTGCCATGTAGCGGCGCAGAAGGCGAGAGCGGAAACTATTCGCAAGGAAACCAAGCGGCATCTCCCAAAAGTGTGGTGGGAACACGCCCTTCTTGAATATCTTCGCTGTGATTTTTTCTTCAAGGAGAATTCTGCTTCCGCAAACAAAGTGGTTTGTCTCGGCAAGTTCAAGATGGTCCTTTACAAAGTTGCGTGCGAGGAGAACATCGCCGTCGACTTGCAGTATGTACTCGCCACTGGCCTTTGCAATAGCCTTGTTCATTATGATTGTGCGCTGAAACCCTTCGTCGGGATGCCAGACATGTACTATAGGTATTTTGCACTCGGCCTTGAGACGTTCGATGAGGTTTTTTGTCTTTTCGCCCGAACCATCGTCGGCAATGACAATCTCGTGTGGCAGAACGGTCTGTTTCTGTATGCTCTTGATGCATAGCTCCAAAGCTTCGGGCCAGTTATAGGTCGAAACTACAATGCTTGTTTTGGGAGTTGGTTTTGCCATTTGTGCGTGTGCTGTGTTTTTCAAGTTATGTGTGGAGAAGTGTGTCCTTACACAATGAATTCTCTTATCTCGCAGTTGCCGAAGAGTGTTACATCCCTGTGGGTTACTCCCTTTATCTCTGCTTCCATGATGCGGCAGAAGAAACCGTGGCTGAAAGCAAGGATTTTCTTGTCGGGAAATTCACGACGCACCTTGTCGATGAACTTGTGTGCGCGCTCTTTCATTGACTCCTCGGTCTCGACGGTCTCGTTGAGTGTTGCTCCCTTTATGGGTGTGCCTGCAAGGTTGCCCAGGTCGCGCTCGCGTAGCAGTGGTTCCTTTATGAAGGTACACCCAATCCCCTCAAGGGCAATCTCGGCTGTGTCGAGGCAACGTTTAAGGTCGCTACACAATACAACTTCAAACTCCAACTCTGCAAGTTTAGGGCGCAAGGTCAATGCCTGCTCCTTGCCAAGTTCCGACAGATGTCCAGGTGTCTGTCCCTGGAACAATCCTTTTGAGTTCTCTATTGTCTCGCCGTGGCGAGTCATGTATATGGTTGTAGCCATTCGAGTTAACAGTTTGTGTCATCCCGATCCATGAGTGAGGAATCTCAAAAGAGAATGTTGAGATATCTCACCTCTGTTCGATATGACAAACGAAGAATTTAGTTTGCGCTCTCAAAGAGTTTGAGGAAACGGACGTCGTTTTCGCTGAACAAACGGAGGTCTTTTACCTGATATTTGAGGTTGGTGATACGCTCGATACCCATACCGAATGCATAACCCGAGTATACCTTGCTGTCAATGCCGCAAAGCTCAAGGACATTGGGGTCTACCATACCGCAACCAAGGATCTCAACCCAGCCTGTGTTCTTGCAGAATGGACAGCCCTTGCCACCGCAGATGTTACAGCTGATGTCCATCTCGGCACTTGGCTCGGTGAATGGGAAGTATGATGGGCGCAGACGTATCTTGGTATCCTTGCCGAACATCTCCTGTGCAAAGAGAAGAAGTACCTGCTTCAAATCGGTGAACGATACATTCTTGTCAATGTAGAGACCCTCCAACTGGTGGAAGAAGCAGTGTGCACGGTAGCTGATGGCCTCGTTGCGATAAACGCGGCCCGGAGCGATGATGCGGATAGGGGGCTGGCTTGTCTCCATCACGCGGCTCTGCACGCTACTGGTGTGTGTGCGCAGGATGATGTCGGGGTGTGCCTCAATGAAGAATGTGTCCTGCATGTCGCGTGCTGGGTGATCCTCGGCGAAGTTCATTGATGAGAATACGTGCCAGTCATCCTCGACCTCAACGCCATTTGCTATTGAGAAGCCCAAGCGTGCGAAGATATCTACAATCTCGTTCTTTACAATTGACAATGGGTGGCGTGTGCCAAGGGTGGTGGGGTATGCAGGGCGTGTGAGGTCGATCTCGCACTGTGCCTCCTCCTTGTTCTCAATCTGCTCCTTGAGGGCATTGAAGTGGTCCTGTGCCGCGTTCTTCAACTCGTTGATCTTTACACCGACCTCGCGCTTCTGCTCGGCAGGTACTTCGCGGAACTCGGCCATGAGGCCGTTGATGATGCCTTTCTTGCTCAAATACTTAAGACGAAGAGCCTCCAACTCCTCGGCGTTGGTTGCAGTTGATGCTGCAATTTCCTGGAGCAAACCGTTTATTTTTTCTATCATAATTGTGCCTTATTTTTTATTCTAAAGCGCAAAGTTAACAAAAACGGCGTAAAAAACGAAATAAAAACAAGAATAATAGCGCCGATAATGATGCTGTCAAATATTTTTAGGCAGACTTGGATAAATTGTGTGAAAATATTTTGACATTGGATAATTTTTTGCCATTTTTGTACATTCTGTAATCATATGTAGGATAGTATATGGACTTGGAAAGTAAGAAAATTGACCAGCAGGTTGACGATTTGCTCGTACGTCTTGCACGCCGTTTCTCGGCCGAGGATATCAGACGCATAAATGATGCCTATGTCCTTGCACGCGAGGCGCACAAAGAACAACGCCGCAAGTCGGGCGAACCATATATCATGCATCCCGTTGCGGTTGCAAGGATTGTAGCCGAGGAGTTGCGTCTTGGAGCAAACCCCATTATCGCTGCATTCCTGCACGATGTGGTCGAGGATACCCAATACACCATTGAAGACATTCGTGAACGCTTTGGCGACGATGTGGCATTCCTGGTGAATGTAGTAACCAAGAAGAAAAAGAAAAGTACGGCAAAGTCATCGAGCCAGATCGATAACTACAAGCAGATGCTTGACTCGTTGCACTACGATATCCGTGCCTTGCTCATCAAACTATCCGACCGCCTGCATAACATGCGAACGCTCAGCAGCATGCGTCCCGACAAGCAGATGAAGATAGCCGGTGAAACCGACTACTTCTATGCTCCTTTGGCGCATCGTCTTGGACTCTACTACATCAAGCGCGAGATGGAGAATCTCTCTTTCCGTTATCGTTGTCCGCGCGACTATGCATATATTGAGGAGCAGCTTGCGAAGGATCTTAAAGAGCGCGAGCCCGGGCTCAAGGCTTTCATGTTTGAGATTGAACGCCTGCTTGAGAACAATGATATCCTGATGGCACGTACCGAGGTATATTCGCGTGGTCCCTACAGCGCGTGGCGCAAAATGAACAGCAGTGGCTGCGACTTCAAGCATGTCGAGGGCAAATACTACATACGTATCATATACCCCAACACGCACGACTACTCCGAGAAAGACATGAGCCTAAAGATTTACTCAATCCTCACCGACCGTTTTAAGGAGAAACCAGGCAGTGTGGCAAACTACATTGACTCGCCCAAAGAGAACGGTTACCAGAGCTATCACGTGAAGCTCCTGACCTCGCAGGGTACATGGGAAGAGGTACACATTTCATCGGAGCGCATGATTCGCAAGTCGCAGTTCGGCTGCATTGCTGAGAGTACCGAGACAAACATCACCAACTGGCTCGAGAAGTTCAAGCACGTGTTGCAGGAGATGGCAACCCGTGGTAAGGAGGTTGAGTACATGGATGGTGTGACATCATCGTTCTACAATGACGATATTGAGGCATACACCCCCGATGGCAAGGGCATTATCCTGCCAAAGGGCGCTACAGCACTCGACTTTGCCTTTGAAATACACAGCGAACTTGGCCTGCATGCCCACTATGCCCGCATCAACGGCCAGCTATGCTCGGTGAAGACGGAGCTTGAGCGTGGCGATGTGGTGCAGATTGGTACCAACGAGAGCATTACCCCAAAACGCGACTGGCTTGACCATGTGTCGACATTCAAGGCAAAGTCGCATATAAACAGTTTCCTCAACAAACAGCGCAAACTGCAGTTCTGCCGTTGCGAGCACTGCCGTCCCTTGCCGGGTGACGAGGTCATTGGTTTCAAGAACGCCGATGATACAATCTCCATACACCGTCGCGACTGCAAGGTGGCAATTCGTCTGGCATCGCAGCGTGGCGATGATATAGTTGCCGTGAATTTTGAGGAGGACCTCGAATTCCTCTATCCTGTGAAGATTGACATTGTGGTAATTGACCGTAACCATCTGCTCATTGACCTCATTGACTGCATTACGAACAAGTTGCAGCTCTCACTGACACGTATCTGCACCGAGAGCCGCGACTCCATTGGTTATTGCTCAATGGAGTTCCCAGTGCACTCGTCGGCCGAGTTGCAGGAGGTGATAGAGAGTATCTCGCGCATTGAGGGTGTTGAGGAGGTGAAACAGAGTGTTGAAACAGATAATCAATAAATATTTATTAAACAGCATATTATGAAAAAGACATTACTTATGACAATGGTTGCGGCAGCACTTACGTTCACTGCCTGCAACGACGACAGTTCACAATTTGTGAATCCCGAGAACCCACAGACACCCGGCTTTGAGATATCACGTGCAACATTCCCCGAGGATGACGGTTCTTCCGAAGTGCCCGGCGAACCTCATGAAAAGGTGGCAAGATTGTTGCAGAATGTCAATGCCGTTGAGGCAACCGACACGCTTGGCCGTGCGAACATCACCCCCCAGCAATATGCCGAGATAAAGGCTTTTGCCGATGAACTTGTGAAGGGTACAACAACACAGTACGAAGCATTCATCAAGTGCTATGAATGGGTGAGCCAGAATGTGAAATATGAAATGAGCGACAATGACCCATATGCGGTTTTCATAAACCGCAAAGGTGTGTGCCAGGGCTATGCAAACCTCCTGTTCATAATGCTCCACAGCCAGGGTATTCCGGCTTGTGTGGTAAATGGATTCCACAGCACCATTGGCGGACACGCATGGAACTATGCCTGCCCCGATGGAAAGTGGTATGTTGCCGACCCTACAAATCCTTGGGATGGCGGTCCTTGGGGATACAGGGCATTGGGCTCTTATCGTCACCTTATTGTAATGTCGCTTGATATCGTGTTCTACAGGGAGCAGGGCTGCTGGTTCGATTTCAACGGCGGAAACTTCAATCTGTGCAGGGTGCTTGACGGTGAGTCTTCGTTTACCGTTCCTTTCAGTGCAGCCGGTTACCAGGTATCATCGTTCAATCCTACAGTGCCTCTTCCTTCCTCAATAAAGGAGATATACATTGGCAAGAATATCAAGTCGTTGGGTGAGAGTCTAGTTGGTCTTTCAGTGAATGCACCTGACTTGGAGTATGTCCACATTGATCCTGCGAACACAACTTTTGCAAGTTACATGGGTGCTGTTTACCGCCGCAATGGTGACGAACTCGACCTGATATATATCCCCGCTGCAATGAAGTGTCTGGAGCTTATGCCAATGGAGACAATATACAAGAATACCGTATATTTCCATGATGGTATAGAGGTGCTCATAGTTGCTCCCGGTACAAAGAAAATAGAGAACTGGGGTATTGAGCGTTGTCCTAACCTGAAGATTGCATACGTCCCAGAGGGTGTTGAGATTGCAAAGGATGCCTTTGCCGATGTGCACCCCGATTTCCAGATCATCCGTGGCGACTTTACCAATATACCGCAGGTAAGAGAGTGATTTCTTTTTGACCTGAATTCAAAAGCATAAGTTTATATACTATGAAAAAATGTTTTGCAACTGTATTTGTGGCGTTGTCAATGTTTTCATTTGTTGCTTGTTCTTCGGGCTCATCAGAACCTGCAGCTCCGGTGAATCCGGCTATCAAGGCTACCGAGAATTTTATCAAGAACCCTACAGATGAGAATTATGACAAGTGTATAGACGCTTTTCGTGATTTGAGTGATGTTCAAATAGAAGCTTTTGAAAAGTGGCTCGAGAAACACGAGGATGAGTACTCTAAGGCTATGGGAGAATTCTGGCAGAACTATTCAAGATGGTAATCTTTGTTTAGTAGTCGTTAGCTTACCATTCAAAGTTAAGCATAAAAAGAGGGTGACCCAAAAGCCATTTTGCAAAAAGAACAAACCCTGCCAGAGCATATTCTGACAGGGCTTGTTTGTTCTTAAACGGGGCTTTTGAGTCAGCCCCTTTTTTATTTATCTTTTTATTGTATTTGATAACATACATTTATCGTGCCCTACGCGGCATGAGTTGCACCCATGCTTCGCGTGACTAATCACTATGTATGTTATAGAATTTTTTCTTTTATTGCATTTGATAACATACATTTATCGTGCCCTACGCGGCATGAACTTCACCCATGCTACGCGTGACTAATCACTATGTATGTTATCGAATCTTTTCTTTTATTGCATTTGATAACATACATTTATCGTGCCCCACGCGGCATGAACTTCACCCATGCTACGCGTGACTAATCACTATGTATGTTATCGAATCTTCCGCTATTCGCTCCAGATTTGACAACACTCGCTTGTCGCGACCCAAACGGAACGAGCTGCGCCCGTACTGCGTTTGACTATTCGCTGCTCGTATTGTCGAATTTGGAATCAGAGCTCTGATTCCAAATTTCCCAGGAGGCAAGTGCCTGCAAGTACCACATCTCGTAGCCGCTCTTTGTCCTTGCACCCTGTGCTGCTCCCTTTTGTAGGAACAATGTATTCTCAGGGTTGTATACAATGTCATATAACAGGTGGTTTCTGTCAATGAGGGAGTAGGGGATGTCTGGACATTGGTCAATACCATGGCCCACCATTCCAAGTGGCGTGCAGTTTACTATTATAGTGTGGCTCTGCATCATCTCGGGGGTAATATCCTCGTATGCAATGGCCTTTTCGCTTGCTTTGCGCGATACTTGCTGTACCTCAATGCCCAATTGCTTGAGCGCATAAACAATAGCCTTTGACGCACCGCCGGTGCCAAGAACCAACGCTTTCTTGTCATGCTGTTCAAGCAATGGTTCTATTGAACGTGAAAATCCAATGACATCACTGTTGTATCCCCACAACTGCGCCTTGCCGTTGGCATCACGTGTCACCTTTACAACATTCACCGCATTTATCGCTTTTGCCCCGTCGCTTATGCCACTGAGGTGTTGCATCACATTTAGTTTGTGTGGAATTGTTACGTTGAAACCACAAAGCTCGGGATGTTCTTCAATAATGCGTGGCAACTCATCGGTGTTTTCAATCTCGAAAGGGATGTAGCGGGCATCAATGCCTTCATTTTCAAACTTATTGTTGAAAAATGCCGGCGAAGCCGACTGGGCAAGCGGATAGCCTATGATTCCGTATAGTTTCATTTTGTTGCAAGATAGAATGTACATACTCCGCCGGTGTAGCGATGGAATTCAACCTCGCTGAATCCGGCTTCTTTTATTGCGTTCTGCAATACCTCACCCTGTGGAAATGCCGCAATGGAGTCGGGTAAGTATTTGTAGGCCTTCGCATCCTTTGAGAACATGCGTCCCAATAGCGGCATTATCCAGCGCGCGTATATCGGGAATAGTTGCTTCATGGGGAACTTCACCGGTGTCGACAGCTCAAGGATTGCCAGGTGTCCGCCTTTACGCAACACGCGGTGCATCTCGCGCAAGGCCTTGTCAAGTTCCTGGAAATTCCTTATACCGAACGATGATGTCACGGCATCGAAACTTCCATCGGGGTAGGACATCGCAGTGCAGTCCTCCTTCTCAAAAGAGATGTTTGTGACACCGCGTTTCATGCACTTTTCGCGTGCAACCTGCATCATGCCCTCCGATATGTCGCAGCCAATGATGCTCTCGGGCTTCAGTATTTTGTCTATGAGCAGGGCTAGGTCGCCTGTACCCGTAGCAATATCAAGCACTTTGCGTGGAGCAAAGGGTTTTAAAGACGATATGGCGCGTTTGCGCCATATCTTGTCTATATTCATTGAAGCAACATAGTTGAACTTGTCATATTCGGGCGCAATATTGTCGAACATCTCTTCAATCTGTTCAACCTTCTCGCCCTCGTTACGATAAGGCTTCAAGTCTTCGTGCTTGTAACTCATCCAGCCTGTTTTTATCCAAGATAGTTCTTTACATTTTCCTCGATGCGTGCGTTGATGTCCTCGCACTCCTCCTTAACGAATTTCTCGCCGGTGATATTCTCGTAGAGTTCGATGTAGCGGTTGCTGATGCTCTCAACAATCTCGTCGGTCATCTCCGGAACCTGCTGTCCCTCCTTGCCCTGGAAGTTGTTCTCCATGAGCCACTCGCGTACGAACTCCTTTGAAAGTTGCTTCTGTGGTTCGCCCTTTTCGAACTTCTCCTCGTAACCTTCTGAGTAGAAATAGCGGCTGCTGTCTGGTGTGTGGATTTCGTCCATCAAATAGATTGTGCCGTTGTGTTTTCCGAACTCGTACTTTGTGTCAACAAGTATAAGACCGCGTTCTGCTGCAATCTCTGTACCGCGCTGGAAGAGCGCAAGTGTGTACTTCTCGAGTAATGCATACTCCTCGGGAGTTGCAAGACCCTGCGCAAGAATCTCCTCTTTTGAAATGTCGGCATCGTGCTCGCCAATCTCAGCCTTTGTTGTTGGGGTAATGATTGGCTGCGGGAACTTCTGGTTCTCCTTCATGCCCTCGGGAAGCTGCACGCCACAAATCTCGCGGACACCGCTCTTGTATGCACGCCATGCTGAACCGCAAAGGTAACCGCGTACAATCATCTCAACGGGGAAACCCTCGCACATTACACCAACTGTAACCATTGGGTCTGGTGTAGCGAGCTTCCAGTTGGGAACAATGTCTGCAGTTACGTCAAGGAACTTGGCTGCAATTTGGTTCAGCATCTGGCCCTTGAATGGAATACCCTTGGGGAGCACGACATCAAATGCCGAAATGCGGTCTGTTGCAACCATTACCAACTTGTCGTCGCCAACTGTGTAAACATCGCGCACCTTACCATGGTAAACGCTTTTCTGATTCTCAAACTTGAATTCGGTGTTTGTTAATGCTTTAGCCATTGTATTATTGTTTTGGATTACTGTCTATTTAATTTAGTCGTGTGTCATCCTGAACGGATGTGAAGGATCTTTTCTAGATTTATAATGAGATACTTCGCTGCGCTCAGTATGACAATTATTTGTCAATCGTTGTTGTTTTTTCTTTCTGCTGCCTGTTTCTCGTGCTTCTCGTATGCCTCGACAATGCGTGTCACCAGTTTGTGGCGCACGATGTCCTTCTTGGTGAGTGTCACGAAACCAATTCCCGGAACGCCGTTAAGCACCCTCTGCGCATGCATCAGTCCCGATGTGTTGCTCTGCGGAAGGTCAATCTGTGTGAGGTCACCGGTGATTATCATCTTGGTGTTGTTACCCATTCGGGTGAGGAACATCTTTATCTGTTGTGGGGTAGTGTTCTGCGCTTCGTCAAGGATAACCACAGCGTCGTTGAGCGTACGGCCGCGCATGAAAGCAAGCGGTGCAATCTGTATTACATTGCTGTCCATGTGCTCCTTCAGTTTTGCCATTGGTATCATGTCTTCAAGCGCATCATACAGCGGCTGCAGGTACGGGTCAATCTTGTCGCGCATGTCACCCGGCAGGAATCCCAGCTTCTCGCCGGCTTCGACTGCGGGTCGGCTGAGGATTATTTTTCTTATCTCGCGGTTTTTCAAAGCTTTCACAGCAAGTGCAATGGCTGTGTATGTCTTTCCTGTTCCGGCCGGACCCACTGCGAAGACCATATCGTTCTTCTTGTACTCCTCGACAAGACGGCACTGGTTCTCGGTGCGTGGGTATATTGGACGGCCGTTGATGTTGTACACAATGACATTGCTGTCGCTGCCCTTGTCGCCGCGCTTGCCGTTAACCGCGTCAATTATAGCCTCTTCGTTAAGGCTGTTATATTTGTTGCAATACTCCTTGAGCAAATCTATAACCCTGCCAAAACGCTCCAGCTCATCATCATCGCCCATGGCCTTGATAATGTTGTCGCGTGCCACTATGCGCAGTTTGGAGTGTAGTTTCTTGAGCATCTGCAAGTGGATGTTGCCTGCTCCGTAGAAACCCACCGGATCAATTCCGTCAAGTATAAAATGGCGTTCTATCATCTATTGTTCCAAATCTGTAAATTAGTTGCGAAGATAACCATTTATCTCCGTATGGCAAAATTTTATTTCTTCTTTACTTCTGCATCAAAGCGTCGTGCTGCTTCGCCGGCGCTGCTGCAGGTACATGGGCCTGTTATACAACCGCCTGGACACGACATCACCTCTACCAGTTTGCCCGGGCATTTGCCGGTTTTGGCAAAGCCTTTGAGCATTGCGATATTCTTCTTGTTCAGGTCGGCAATAACCACGCCTTCGAGGCTCTCGTCGCCAATATGGTTCTTTACAGCATTGAACACGCCGGTTGTCTTTGCAAAGCTGTGTGCATCGCGCGAAGCATGTTCGGATGGTGTGTATGGCATTGTACTCTCAATGTCAATGCCATAGCCCTGTATCACAGCATCGAGTTCGCGGAATGTCCATACATAGTCAACATTCGTATCGGCAGAACCCTCGGCTTTTTTTGAGGCGCATGGGGCGATGAACACAGTCTTGCAACTAGGAAACTTCTCCTTTGCGTACTGTGCAGTGTAGTGCATTGGTGAGCCTGTAGATGATACATATTTTACAATCTCGGGGATATGCTTCTTTGTAAGGTTTACATATGCAGGGCAACAGCTTGTAGTCATGAATGGCTGTCCCTCCTCAATCTTCTCCTTCAGTTCCTCGGCCTCGCGGCGTATTGTCTCTTCGGCACCGTATGCCACCTCAACTACATCGTGGAAACCGATGGCCTTGAGCGAGCCGTATACCTGCTCAAGCGGCTTTCCGAACTGTGCCATCACGGCAGGAGCTACCATGGCAACCACCTTCTCGCCGGCTTTCATCTCCTTGAGCACATCGAATACCTCGCACTTGTCAAAGATTGCGCCGAACGGGCAGGCGTTGAGGCACTTGCCGCAGTATATACATTTTTCGGGGTCAATGTGCTCTACGCCATATTCGTCTTTGGAGATAGCCTTCACAGGGCAGGCTTCCTCGCATGGCACGGGCATGTATATGATTGCATGGTAGGGGCACACCTGGTGGCACTTGCCGCAGCTTATGCACTTTTCGTGGTCAATATGTGCCTTGCCCTCACGGTCGTATGTTATGGCATCTTTTGGGCAGTTTGTGTAGCAGGGGCGTGCAACGCAACCGCGACACAGGTTCGATACCTCATAGTTTATCTTGACGCACGATGAACATGCCTCGTCCATCACATGCAGCACATTGCCGTCTTGTATTGACATACCATCGCGCTCAAGCATACGTTTGGCATAGCTGCTCAACGGGTCCATTTCGCAAATTTCATCCTTCATGGTGAAACCCATCATGGCCATTGTCTTGTACTTTACCACCGCACGCTCCTTGTGGATGCAGCAGCGTCCTTTGGGCTTGCGGTTACGTGGATACATCTCATATAGCATGTAATCGATCTTCTCAAGAAGTTCGTCCTTTTTCCACATCGATACAAGTTCGGTCAAAAGTCGATATCGTATAAACATAAGGCTTTAAAATTTGCTGTAAAAATAATTAAAAAACATTGAATTTGATTATTTTTGTAATAATGTTTTTGGAAAAATGAAGCAAAACGGATTTGACACTCTTTTGGAGCAAGTGACATCGGGCGCAAAGGTATCTGCAGCCATGTGGCGCACCCTTATTGCAGAGCTTGGTGACGAGGAGAAAGAACGCCTCACACTCATGGCGCGTAATGTTGCGCAGGCACACTTCGGTAAGGGTGTGTATGTTCGTGCGCTCATTGAAATCAGTTCCTATTGCCGCAACAACTGCTACTATTGTGGCCTGCGTTGCAGCAATGAATTGACACAGCGTTACAGACTGTCAAAAGATGAAATTCTTGATTGTTGCAGTGAGGCTGCACTCCTTGGTTTCAACACTTTTGTGCTGCAAGGCGGCGAAGACCCCTGGCAAGACGACGAATGGCTTGCCGATGTGGTGGCTGCAATCCGCGCCCGGTATCCTGAGAAGGCAATAACCTTGTCGGTAGGGGAGCGCACGATTGCCGGTTACTCAATGTTGCGCAATGCCGGTGCCGATCGCTATCTGTTGCGTCACGAAACTGCCAACGATGCACATTATTCGCATCTGCATCCAGACTCAATGGATCCTGGTGAACGCCGCGGATGTCTTGTCGACCTCAAGTCTTTGGGCTATCAGGTCGGCAGTGGAATGATGGTTGGTTCTCCCGGACTGACAGTCGAGTATCTTGTCGAGGACATGATATTCCTTGACAAATTGAAGCCGCACATGATAGGCATCGGTCCTTTTATTCCAGCCGCCGGAACACCATTTGCTGCAGAACCACATGGAAGTGTCGAGGAAACCTTGCATCTGATCTCGCTGCTTCGTCTGCGTTTTCCAAAGGCTTTGATACCGGCAACAACAGCTTTGGCCACATTGTGTAGCGATGGTACACAGCGTGCCGTGTTTGCCGGAGCCAATGTGGTTATGCCCAATGTCACCCCATTGGCCTGCCGCAACAAATATACAATTTACAATAATAAGAAACACGATGGTAGCGAGTCGGCCCAAGGTCTGCTTGCGCTTTCAAATAAATTAGAAGAAATTGGCTATTATATAGACTTCTCCCGCGGAGACTATAGAAGGTGAAAGGTTAAATGTGAAAACTGAAAACTGAAAACAGAAAACTCGTGGTGCTTATCTATGCCTGGCGTCTGCTAGGCGTGGTGTTGCTTGCCTTTGAGGCCTTTAGGGCTTTTTGGCCATTGTTAGTGGTATGATTGAATGCCCAAAGTGCAAAAAGATGGACTTGATAATATAAAGAAAATGTACAACCCGAAATCGAAAATCGCAACCGAATTCATCTGCGACAGCGAGATACGCGCAACAATGCAGTATGCACGCGAGAACAGCGGCAACATGGAACTTGTGCAGGCAGTGCTCGACAAGGCACACGACTTCAAGGGACTGACGCACCGCGAGGCGGCTGTGTTGCTTGAGTGTAACGACCCAGCCGTGGTGCAGCAGATATATGCGCTTGCCAATGAGATAAAACACCGTTTCTATGGCAACCGCATTGTGATGTTCGCGCCGTTGTATCTTTCTAACTACTGCGTTAACGGCTGCGTCTATTGTCCCTATCATGCAAAGAACAAGAGCATACGTCGCAAGAAACTCTCGCAGGAGGAAATCCGTGCCGAGGTTATAGCCCTGCAGGATATGGGGCATAAACGCCTTGCCCTTGAGGCCGGTGAGCATCCGCTCATGAATCCCATTGAATATATACTTGAGAGCATAAAGACCATATACAGCATAAAGCACAGGAACGGAGCAATACGTCGCGTGAATGTGAACATCGCGGCAACAACTGTCGAGAACTACCGCCGCTTGCGCGATGCCGGCATTGGTACGTATATACTTTTCCAGGAGACATACAACAAGGCCAACTATGAAGCATTGCATCCCACAGGGCCAAAAAAGGATTACGCATGGCATACCGAGGCTATGGATCGTGCTATGCAGGGCGGTATAGACGATGTCGGTATCGGAGTGCTCTTTGGACTTGAGACTTATCGTTATGATTTCGTGGGTCTGCTCATGCATGCCGAGCATCTTGAGGCAACATATGGAGTGGGGCCGCACACCATCAGTGTGCCACGCCTTTGCAAGGCCGACGATGTTGACACAGCTGATTTTGAGAACGCCGTCCCCGATGACATCTTCTATAAGATAGTGGCAATTCTGCGCATTGCGGTACCTTATACAGGAATGATAATCTCCACACGCGAGAGTGTAAAGAGCCGTGAGCGCTTGCTCGAACTTGGTATTTCGCAGATAAGTGGCGGCTCGCGCACAAGTGTTGGCGGATATGTTACCGAGGAAACACCCGATGAGAACTCCGCGCAGTTCGATATTGCCGACCATCGCACGCTCGACGAGGTGGTAGGGTGGTTGCTCGACCTCGATCACATCCCCAGTTTCTGCACTGCCTGCTACCGCGAAGGCCGCACCGGTGACCGCTTCATGACACTCCTGAAGAATGGCCAGATTTCAAACTGCTGCCTTCCTAACGCGCTCCTTACATTGAAGGAGTACATACGCGACTATGCATCGCCTGCTACACGCGCCAAAGGCGAGGCTATGATAAAGCGCATGCTTGCCGATGTACCCAACGAACGCGCCCGCGCCAAAGCAATCGAGTACTTGGAGCGCATTGATGCCGGTGAACGCGATTTCAGGTTTTAGTAATCATTTGTGTTTTTCATAGTAATAGATTTATAATTAAATATTGACCATGACCTCTGTCGCTCGTTCTAACCGTTACCATATAGCCATATTCGGCCGCAGAAATGCCGGCAAATCCTCGCTTGTGAATTGCCTGGCAGGGCAAGTTGTCTCAATTGTTTCCGATGTTGCCGGTACAACGACCGACACCGTGTGGAAGAATATTGAATTGCCGGGCGTGGGTGCAGCCGTGATTGCCGACACTGCCGGTTTTGATGATGCCGGCGAGCTTGGCTCAATGCGTGTTGATGCAGCTCGCAAGGTGCTTGCTCGTGCCGATGCAGCCATTCTTCTGCTTGGTGAATATGACGGCGATGCTACACTTGAAAAGGAGTGGCTTGCACAAATGAAGGAACAGCAGTTGTCTGTTATAACACTGGTGGGCAAGTGTGATATTGAGGGCAGTGCCGAGCGCATCGCACTGTGGCAAAAGGCGTTGGGTTGTGATGCTATTCCCTTTTCAGCCATAAATGGCGATGGCCGCGGTGTGCTGCTTGAACGCATAGCGCAGTTGTATAAACAGGATGATGACTTTGACGATATAACCCATTCGCTTGTAAAAACCGGTGATGTGGTGGTGCTTGTGATGCCACAGGATGCATCGGCTCCCAAAGGGCGCATCATCCAACCCCAGATGCAGACCCTGCGTAACCTGCTCGACAAGCATTGCATTCCGCTCTGTTGTGCCCCCGAGGAACTGCCTCGACTTCTGCAGTCGCTTGTTGCTCCGCCACAGCTGATAATAACCGATTCACAGGTGTTTGCCATGGTTGATAAACTCACGCCACCAGAAACAAAATTGACTTCTTTCTCAGTGCTAATGGCACGTCATAAAGGTGACATCGATGCGTTCCATAGCGGGGCAGAGGTTTTGCTTGCCTTGCCACCTACAGCGCGTGTACTCATTGCCGAGGCGTGTAGTCACATACCACAGAACGAGGATATAGGGCGCGTGAAATTGCCGCGTATGCTACGTACCAAGTTGGGCGAGGAGTTGAAGATTGATGTTGTGGGCGGCAACGATTTCCCCAGTGATCTTGCCGGTTATGACATTGTGATACATTGCGGCGCTTGCATGTTCAACCGCCGCACGGTTCTATCCCGTGTGCGCCAGGCAAAGGCACAGGGCGTTCCCATAACGAATTATGGGATTGCGATAGCGGCGCTGACGGGGATAATGGATAGGATTATGATCTGACGATATTCCCTTCTTTGTCTATATACACCCATTTGTCGAGGAACAAGAATTTCTTTGAGTCCGATACTTTGGCACGCCCGTTTACAAAATAGTTTACCTTTTTCCAACGGCAGGGGACTACCAGTTTTCCGCTCTTGTCGATGAAACCTAACCGCTTGTTGAAGTCCTGTACAGGGGCAAGACCATCCTTGAATATCCATACCTGTCTCCATTGGCATGGGATGACAATCTTACCGGTCTTGTCAATGAAACCGCATCTGCCGTTATCGTCCATTACTCCTATCAGCCCTTCGCTGCTGTCGCTCATTTTCTTCCACATGCATGGCACTACAAGCCTGCCTTTTTGGTCAATCATGCCAATTTTTTTGTTGTCCTGTACCTTTGCTACCCCTTCGTGGAATGGCCATGCCTCTTCCCATCTGCAAGGTATTACAAGTTCTCCTCTTGTATCAATGTAACCGCATTTGCGGCTGTCGTCCTGTACAGCTGCAAGGTATTCGCTGAAAATGCCAGCTGAGCGCCACTCGCATCGTATAGACTCGTTTCCATGCCCGTCAACGAAACCAATTTTTTTGGTCTTCCGCTCCTGCACCATGGCAAATCCGCAGGAGTAATAACCGGCAACGCTGTATTGCTTGCTTGAGACTACAACATTGTTGTAGCGATCAACAATTCCTGTGAAATTCATTCCCAGGAGATATGAGAAGTCTTTCCTGAAAGTAGGGTGCAGCCCTCTGCGCTCAGCCTCCTTCTGTTCCAGTTCGGCGCGTTTTCTTGCCGCTTCGGGGTCGTATGCATGAAGTGATATCTTTGGCGCATCGGGAATATTCCTCTCTCTGTACATTTTTGCCATCTTCTCCATGTAAGCCTCACGGCTGGGGCCACAATAGCGTGGGTCATACTCGTAATACCAATAGGATGGGTTGCTCTTGTCTTCCAGGACCGCTTGAACACTATTCTGCCAGAAATGCTGCATAGTGCTGGATTGGGATGACTTCACTGTTGTTTCTTTCTTATCTTTAGCAAATCTAGCGTGTGCTCTTGCCATCCTTTCCATGTAAGCCTCACGGCTTGGACCACAATAGCGAGGGTTGTATTCATAATACCAATACTCTGGATCGCTCTTGTCTTCAGTCTTCCTCTTTGGCTCCTCACGGTTTTCGTTAATTTCTGATGCACTGATGATGTTGCCATCTTCATCTTCGGCCAAGCCCGATTCGCCCAATACCCTGTATTTGGGTACCTTCTTCTCTTCGCTATTTTCTGTGTCGTTGGTATTCATATAGATAGTTTGGCTTTAGTTGTTTGTGTGCAAAGATAGCAACTAAATGGTATTTTCAAAGAAAAGAAGTGGGAAGTAACTGAATTTAGTCACTTCCCACCAAAGATAGTTTACTATCAATCTCTTATAACAGTTTCTTTACCAATCCGAACATCTTGTACGGCATGTAGCGGAACGGCAGGTCGAGCCATGTAGGTGTGGTGACCACCGAACGCTTGTGCGAGAAGGCATCGAAACTCAAACGGCCGTGATAGTGTCCCATGCCCGAGTTGCCTACACCGCCGAACGGTATGTTCTCATTAGCAATGTGCATGATGGTGTCATTTATGCATGAACCGCCTGCCGATGTGGTGCGTATCACCTCCTTGCCGTCGCTCACCTTTCCAAAGTAGTAGAGCGCGAGTGGCTTTTCCCTTTCATTGATGAACTTGATTGCCTCGGTGCGGTCGTTGAACGGAATCATTGGCAATACGGGACCGAATATCTCCTCCTGCATCACTGGTGATGTGAGTGGAACATCAGTAAGCAGTGTAGGCTCAATGTAGCGCTCCTTTGCATCGGTTGCACCGCCAAGTGCAATCTTGCCGTTCTTCAAGTAGCCCGATACGCGGTTGAATGCATTCTCATTTACAAGGCGTACAAAGTGTTGGCTTGCCTTTATGTCATTGCCGTGAAGGCGTGTGAGTGCCTTGCCGAACTCCTTGATAAACTCCTCCTTACGGCTACTGTGGATGAGCAGGTAGTCGGGGGCAATGCAGGTCTGTCCGGCATTGAGCGTCTTTCCCCATGCAATGCGGCGTGCCGCAATCTTTATGTCGGCATCGGCATCGACGATACAGGGGCTCTTGCCACCAAGCTCAAGTACCACGGGAGTGAGGTTCTTTGCGGCTGCAGCCATTACCTTCTTGCCCAGCGCAGGGCTTCCGGTGAAGAATATGATGTCGAAACGCTCGTCAAGCAACGCTGTGTTCACCTCGCGGTTACCCTGAACCACGGCAATATAACGTTTGTCGAATGTCTCGGCAATCATCTCCTCTATTACTCGTGATACATTAGGTACATAGGGTGATGGCTTCAGTATTGCTGTGCATCCGGCCGATATTGCTCCCACCAACGGGTTGAGCAACAGCTGCACCGGGTAGTTCCATGGCGAGATGATGAGTGCGCCGCCCAAGGGCTCGCTCACCACACGGCTGCGTGATGGCATCATCTTCAATGGTGTGCCTGCACAACGGCTGCGCATCCAGCCACGCAAGTGTTTTATGTGGTTCTTCACCTCGCCTGTAACAATGCTCAACTCAGTGAGTATTGCCTCCTGTGACGATTTGTGAAGGTCGTTCCAAAGGGCATCGCAAAGCGGTTTCTCCCACTTTGTGAGTGCTGCCTTGAGTTTCTTAAGCTGCTCCTTGCGGAACTTGTATGTCAATGTCTCGTTTGTTGCGAAATATTCGCGTTGCGCAGCGACGATGCTCTTTATTTCGCTCACGGGGGTGTTCTGCATGCTCATGTCTCTTATTTCTTTTGACGGCCGGTGAAGTTGTCCATTGCGTGGAAAATACCGACAAACTCTCCAAAGATATAATCAAAAATTGATGTAGGCAATATAGCCTGGCAGAAACGGATGAAGTGATAACCGAACGGTATACCCTTGAAGTTCCTGTTGCGCTCAATTGCGTTCATGATCTTCTTTGATGTTGGCTCGGGTTTAAGGATTTTGAAGAAACGCGACTTTACACCGTCAAACATACCTGTGTTGATGAAGTAGGGGGCAATGGTGGTGAAACGCACCTTGCTCTTCATCTGCTTCAGTTCAATGCGTACACTGTCGCTCCAACCGATAACAGCCCATTTGCTGGCTGCATAGACCGACATGCGAGGGTTTGAAATCATACCGGCCGCCGATGCTATGTTACAGATGTGGCCATGGTTACGCTCAATCATCTTTGGCAGGAACTGCTGTGCAATGATCATTGGTGCAGTTGTGTTTATGCTGATTGTGCGCTCGATGTCGCGGATTGACTGCTTGTCGAAAGTCTCGTTGTTGGCAACAATACCGGCGCAGTTTATTACTATGTCGACATTGCCACACTCTTTCTCGGTCTGTGCTACAATCTCCTGTACCTGCTGGGTATTTGAAACATCTACCTTATATCCTTTTACAGTGCCAAGTTTCTTGTACTCCTCAACAGTGCTTGCAATGTTAGCCTCGTTGATGTCCCAGATAATGAGACTCTTTGCGCCTCTTTCCAACGCCATGCGGCCCATGATGCGGCCAATACCCGATGCTCCACCAGTGATGAGCACATTGTTACCCTTGATTTTGGTCATAATTTTATATTTCTAATGTAAATTTTATCCTTTTATTCTTTTTGGCGTGCAAAATTAGTACAAAAAGTCCTAAGGGTATTGTTCATTTTCTACACAAATTGCGCCTTTTTGTGCAAACTTTGTTAAACTTTTGCGATGTTGAAATGTTTTCACTAAATGTTGGTGTTTTTATGCGCCTTGTTATTTCACGGTCTTGTATGGCAGACCGTCGATACGCTCTATCGGGTACTGTCCCTCGAGCAAACCGCTGATGACGGTGTCGCGCGAGCCGGCGGTCTGGAACGGGTAGAGCTCGAACAGCGGCATCACCGATGCAAAGTGTTCCATAATCTCCGATTGTATGCTCTCATAATCGACCCACTCGGTTGTGGTGGTAAAACAGTAGAACTGTATTGGCAAGCCCGTTTCATTCGGCTCGAGCGTGCGCACCATGACAAGCATGTCCTTGCGTATGAGAGGGTGGCGTTTCAGGTACATCTGGGCGTATGCGCGGAACAGACCGGCGTTAGTGTCTATGGTTCCGTTTATAAGCCCGTCGGGGTTGGCAGTGTTGGCTGTCTTGCCGCCCAATGTCTGCTCGGTCTTCTGAGATATGTAGGTTGCCAGTTCGCTGTCAAGTTTCCTTAACCGGCGCAGCATTGTCTCGCTGCATGGTTTTATGTTATCGAGTTTCACTGTGTAGCCACGGGCTATGCGGCGGCCTCCACTCTCGCTCATTCCGCGCCAGTTGATGAATGTGCCGTTAATGAGAGTGTAGGGTGGGATTGTGGCAATTGTGTTGTCCCAGTTGCGCACCTTTACAATGGTTAGCGAGATGTCGAATACATTGCCGTTTATGCTTGTGCCCGGTATCTCTATCCAGTCGCCAAGGCGTACCATGTCGTTCTCAAGTAGCAAGAAACCGCCGACAAAGCCCATGATGCTATCCTTGGCAATGAGCATGAGCACGGCGGCGAATGCACCCAGGCCACCAATGAGATAGAGCGGCGATTTGTTTGTGAGTATTGATATTATGATAATTACTGCAACAAGGATTACTATTATCTTGCCCACCTGTATGAATCCCTTTACCGGCCTGTCGTGGTATTTGCTGTTGTTGAATGCCGAATCGCCCAGCGCGCCAAGCACGGCAATGGTTGCCATGACCATTGCAATGACATAATAGATAGACACTGCAAGCTCAATGTAGTGCAGTATGATACTGTTGGCATCTATGGTTATGGGCAGCAGGGTGTTTATTGTTGCAGGCACAAGCAGATGCGCGACTTTGCGCAGCCTTTTCCCTTTGAGCATCTGCAACAGGAAGTTGTACTGCTTCCGTTTTACAATGCGCTTTGTGGCAAAGAATGCGATGCGGTAGGCAATCTCCATTACAGTAATGGCTATTGCAATGACAATCACTGATATCACAAGAGTGTCATATTGCTCAATCTTCTCCTGTGTCAATCCCAAGTGCAACAGCAGTTCCTTTACCTTGTCATATATATAATTAGTGATGTTTGACTGCATGGTTATTATGATTTAAAGATACTCCCCTCCGTCGGCAAGCCGCCACCTCCCCTCTGCAAGAGTGGAGGAGCTATTTTAGCTCTCCCACTTATATAAGGGGGAGAGCCCGTAGGGCGAGGGGGATTTCAAGAAGTTGTTTGAATTTATCTCCACTGTGAACATCAGCTACGCTCGTTGATAAATATTCAAAAGCTTCTATGTATCGTTTCTATAACAAAAATAAAGGTTGTTTTGCCGTGATGTTTTGCAATTTTTGTATCTTCGCGATAAGAATAATCAATTATACTATGCCGGAAATAGGAATGACATTTACAAGCAGCACTGTAGTTTCACAGGCCAACTGTGCTGCCACAATGGGGTCGGGCGACCTCGAGGTCTTTGCAACACCTGCAATGGTTGCACTCATGGAGAATGCGGCGATGAATGCCGTTGCACAGGCATTGCCGCAGGGGTCTACAACTGTAGGTGCCGAGATGAACACAACTCACATTAAACCCTCGCCAATTGGCGCAAGGGTACAGGCAACAGCAACCCTCATCGCCGTTGAAGGGCGCAAGTTGACATTTGCCGTTGAAGCGTGCGACGAGGCCGGCACAATAGGCAAGGGAACGCATGTACGTTTTATAGTAGACAAGGAACGTTTTATGGCAAAACTTGGGTGATACGATATACAGGTTCTTGCCATTTATATATTAGAAAGCAAAAAAGTCCTGCAATGCAGAACTTTTTTGCTTTATTTAACACTTTCCCGAAAACAATTTGCCTTTCACAGATGTTTATATAGTGCAAGTCACCGATAACGGCTGCCGGATATGTGAATACCTTGTAGCGGTTTGTTAATATAACAAGTGACTGCGCATAGTAGTTTTGTCGTGTTTTATTTTGTGTTTGTGTTAGGTTGCCCTCTGATGTGAATCACGGGGCAACCGCTTTTTTATTACATCTTCTTGCACCAGCAGAACATTCCCGGGAAGAGTTCCTTGATGCGGTCAATGTCCTGCTCCTCCTTGAAAATACCAAAGAACGAAGAGCCGCTGCCCGACATCGATGCATAGACCGCGCCCATTGAGTATAGATCCTCCTTTATCTTCTCCATTTCGGGGTATTTGGCAAAGATGCTCTTCTCAAAATCGTTCTTCATGGCACCCTTCCATTCGTGGATGGAGCGCTTGGCAATACTTGTCAATGGAACCTGTGGCTTTTGTGGTGTAACGAGTGCATATGCATCCTTGGTGGATATGTGTACATCGGGTTTTACAAGTACAAGGTAATAACCTTCAATGCTACATTCAGTGGGTGTGAGAATGTTGCCTATTCCGGTTGCATATGCCGGGGTGTTGTCAATGAAGAAAGCACAGTCGGCACCAATGCGTGCCGCGTATGTACATAGCTCCTCTGTGCCAAGTCCAAGGTCGGCAATCTCATTAAGCATCTTCAGGGCAAACGCAGCATCGGCGCTACCGCCACCCAGGCCTGCACCGGTCGGTATATGCTTGTAGAGCGAAATGTCAACCTTGGGTAGCTTGTGGTCGGTAGCCAGTGCCTTGTATGCCTTTATCACAAGGTTATCGTCGTCGTTTCCCTCGAACACGGCGTTGTACATCTTGAATGTGTAGTCGGGAGCATCCTTGTCGGTTGCCGGTGTAATCTCCAGGATGTCGCATAGCGGAATGGGGTAGAACACGGTCTCAAGATTGTGGTAACCGTCGGGGCGCTTCTCTACAATATCAAGCCCCAGGTTTATCTTTGCATTAGGAAATGTTATCATGGCGATTGTCTTTACTGCTGTAAAGGTAATGCTTTTTTCTTTATCGTTGATAACTTACCCTGTTTTGTTGAAAAAGGTTGGTGGGTTTGTTGTTTTATTTATGTAGATGTGTGTATCTTCGCAGCCGGAAACAAAGAAACTGTTCCCGAATGATTATGGAAGATACAAATACACCGAAAAGAAGGGCGCCTCGTCGTCAGGCTGCCGATAATACACCTAAGTTGAGCGATTATGGTCATGTACAGCCTCAGGCACTTGAGTTCGAGGAGGCAGTGCTTGGCGCGTTGATGATTGACAGCGATGCCATTGGCCGTTTGGGCGGAATGCTCAAACCCGAATCGTTCTACGACAAGCGCAACCAGTTGCTTTTCGAGGCCATACAGCAGATGGACCTCAATGACCGTCCTGTGGATATCCTCACTGTGACCGAGTTCTTGCGCAGCAAGGGTACGCTCGAGGAGGTTGGCGGTCCTGTGTATGTGGCACAGCTCACAAGCAAGGTGGTGTCATCGGTAAACATTGAGTATCATGCCAATATCATTGCACAGAAGAAACTGGCGCGCGACCTCATCCGCTTTACAAGCAAGACACAGACACAGGCATTCGACGAGACGCAGGACATCGACGAGTTGATGCAACAGGCCGAGTCGGAACTGTTCGAGATCTCGGGTAGCAAGATGAAGAAGGATTACACACAGATTAACCCCGTAATCCGTCAGGCATACGACCAGATTATCACAGCTTCAAAGAATACCAGCGGTATCAGTGGTCTCAGCACCGGCTATCACCGTCTCGATAAAGTCCTCTCGGGTTGGCAGCCTACAGACCTCATTATCCTTGCGGCGCGTCCTGCGATGGGTAAGACAGCGTTCGCGCTCTCGCTTGTGCGTAACATGGCAATCGACCAGGGCATTCCTTGCGGTATGTTCTCGCTTGAGATGGGTAATGTGCAGCTTGTTCAGCGTCTCATCTGTAATGTGTGCCAGATACCGGGTGATAAAATCCGTAGCGGTCAGCTCGAGCGTTACGAGTGGGGACAGCTCGATAGCAAGATTGTTGCTCTTGAAAATGCACCTCTTTATATTGACGATACTCCGCAGCTCTCAGTGTTTGAGCTCCGTTCAAAAGCACGCCGCATGGTGCGCGAGCATGGCGTTAAGATGATTTTCATTGACTACTTGCAGTTGATGACAGCCAACACAGGCAAGGGTAACCGACAGGAGGAGATCAGTACCATCTCTCGCGCGCTCAAAGGTCTCGCCAAGGAGTTGAATATTCCAATCATGGCACTCAGTCAGTTGAACCGTAATGTCGAGGGTCGTGAAGGTCTCGAGGGTAAGCGTCCTCAACTTAGTGACCTTCGTGAGTCGGGAGCCATTGAGCAGGATGCCGATATCGTAATGTTCGTTAACCGTCCCGAGTACTTTCACATCTACAAGGATGGCGACTTCGACTGGCGAGGCAAGGCCGAGATTATCATTGCAAAGCACCGTAATGGTGGACTGGACAATGTGCCTCTCTTGTTCCGCAAGGAGTATGCGCGCTTCATGAACCTCGATGACGAGACACTGGCTCCGCCTCCGGGCGACATGCCGGTTATGCGCGGTTCAAAGATGAATGTAGATATGACACCTCCTGAGCCCGATTATGTTCCCGAACTCCCAGACTATTTGCAGAACCCAGGTGCCGGGATGATGCCTCCAGGCCTGCAGGGCGGCGGCAACGAGGTTCCGTTCTAAACCGAACTGAAAGGTTAAATGTGAAAACTTGCTTTAGTTTTCCGCTTTCCGATACATAAAAGAAAATCCGGCAGTGAGTAATACACTCATTGCCGGATTTTCTTTTATGTCAGTTTTTTACTTTCCTTCGGCGAATTTCTTAGCCTGCTCTTCGATGAGCTCCTTGTCCTCGAAGTAGTTGATCTTCATTGCGCGGCGCACATCGCTGAGTGTGTCGGCTGCTACGGCGCGTGCATTCTCGCAACCCTGCTGCAACAATGCATATACTTCGTGAATCTTCTGCTCCCACTCCTTGCGGCGTGCGCGTATTGGAGCAAGTTCCTCTTCAAGGATTGCGATAAGGAAACGCTTTACTTTTACATCACCCAAACCACCACGCATGTAGTGTGCTTTCAGCTCGTCAAGATTAGGATAGTCGGGGAGGTACTTTTCGAAGTGTTCGGGGCGGCAGAATGCGTCAAGGTATGTGAATACTGTGTTGCCCTCAACCTTGCCGGGATCCTGAACGCGGATGTGGTCGGGGTCGGTGTACATTGACATTACGCGCTGCTTGAGCTCCTCGGCAGTATCAGAGAGGTAGATGCAGTTGCCAAGTGACTTGCTCATCTTTGCCTTGCCGTCTGTTCCCGGCAAGCGCAAGCAGGCTGCGTTTGTAGGCAACAGAATCTTGGGCTCAACAAGTGTCTCGCCATATATGCCGTTAAAGCGGCGTGCAATTTCACGCGCCTGCTCAATCATTGGCTGCTGGTCCTCACCGGCAGGAACGGTTGTGGCGCGGAACGCTGTGATGTCCGATGCCTGGCTGATAGGGTAGGTAAAGAAACCAACGGGGATGCTTGTCTCGAAGTTGCGCATCTGAATCTCGGTCTTCACAGTAGGGTTGCGCTGCAGGCGCGATACTGTAACAAGGTTCATGTAATAGAACGCAAGCTCGCAAAGCTCGGGAACCTGTGACTGTATGAATATTGTGCACTGCGCAGGGTCAATACCTACCGACAGGTAGTCGAGTGCCACCTCAATGATGTTCTGACGCACCTTCTCAGGGTTGTCGGCATTGTCGGTGAGCGCTTGCGCATCGGCAATCATGATGAAAATCTTGTCATATACACCTGAATTCTGCAGTTCAACGCGACGACGAAGAGAACCTACATAGTGTCCCAAGTGAAGGCGACCTGTAGGGCGGTCGCCGGTAAGTATTATCTTGCTCATTTTTTTATTGTATTTCTAATTTATTCTGCGAAGATAGGTATAAAATGCCAAATAAACTCTTTTGGGTAACCATTATTTTTCCTTTGATTGTAAAGTGTGTGATTTTTGCGCTTTAAATGTGTAGAATATTTGCTGCCCTTTTCCTTATTTAAGAAAAAAAGTGTATTTTTGCATTTTGTATGCGAAGATAGGCTGCGGTCGCTGTAAAATTTGCAAACAAGTTTGCGTTTTGCTCCCTGGCACTATTATTGCAACTTAGTTGCGAAAATAGGCTGCGGTCGTGGTAAAACTGTGAATGAATTCCCGTTTTGCTCCCTGGCGCTATCATTGCATCTTGATATGCCGTACTGAGCATGGCGAAGTATCTACTTTTTTAGAGATCCCTCACACAAGGTTCGGGATGACATGATTGCGTGATTTGAAAATAAAATAAAAATAGAAATATAATATGAACATTTCTTACAATTGGCTTAAAGAGTATGTCGACTTCGACATGACACCCGAGGAGGTGTCGGCAGCGCTCACATCAATGGGTCTTGAGACCGATGGCGTTGAAGAGGTGCAGACTATCAAGGGCGGTCTCGAGGGTTTGGTTATTGGTGAGGTTCTCACTTGCGTTGACCACCCCGACAGTGACCACCTTCACATTACAACAGTGAATCTTGGCGACGGTAACCCCGTGCAGATTGTTTGCGGTGCGCCCAATGTGGCTGCCGGCCAGAAGGTGGTTGTTGCTACCATTGGCACAAAACTGTACAGCGGTGACGAGTGCTTTACAATAAAGAAAGGCAAAATCCGTGGTGCCGAGTCATTCGGTATGATCTGTGCCGAGGATGAGATCGGTATCGGCAACAGCCACGATGGTATCATCGTTCTGCCAGCCGACGCTGTTCCCGGTACTCTTGCAAAGGATTACTACAATATCAAGAGCGACTATCTCATTGGCGTTGACATCACTCCTAACCGTGCCGATGCATGCTCACACTATGGTGTGGCACGCGACCTCTATGCATATACAGTGCAGAACAAGGGCGTGAGCGCATTGCGCCGTCCATCATGCGACGGTTTCAAGGTTGATGACAACTCACTGGAGATTGACATCGAGGTGCAGAACACCGAGGCTTGCATGCGCTATGCCGGTGTAACTGTAAAGGGTGTGACCGTTAAGGAGAGCCCCGATTGGTTGAAGGAGAAACTGCAGATTATCGGTCTTCGTCCAATCAATAACATCGTCGATATCACAAACTACATACTACACGCATACGGTCAGCCGATGCACTGCTTCGATGCAGACAAGATCAAGGGTGGCAAGGTGGTTGTGCGTACATTCCCCGAGGGTACTCCATTCGTTACTCTCGACGGTGTTGAGCGCAAGCTGTCGGAGCGTGACCTCATGATTTGCAATGCCGAGGAGCCAATGTGTATTGCCGGTGTGTTCGGCGGTCTTGAGTCGGGTACAACCGAGGAGACAAAGAACGTGTTCCTTGAGAGTGCATATTTCCACCCTACATGGGTGCGCAAGACATCGCGCCGTCACGCCCTGCAGACCGACTCTTCGTTCCGCTTTGAGCGTGGTACCGACCCCAACAATGTTATCTATGCATTGAAGCAGGCTGCAATGCTCATCAAGGAGCTTGCCGGCGGTACAATCTCAATGGAGATTAAGGATATCTATCCTGCGCCTGTTGAGGATTTCAAGGTTGAGCTTGAGTATGAGTATGTGAACAACCTCATTGGTGTTGAACTGTCACACGAGACAATCAAGAGCATCGTTACATCACTCGAGATGAAGATTACGGCCGAGAGCGAGAAGGGCTTGACACTGCTTGTTCCTCCTTACCGCGTGGATGTACAACGTCCTTGCGATGTTGTCGAGGATATCCTGCGCATATATGGCTACAACAATATCAATTTCGATACAACACTGCACTCGTCAATCATTACCAAGGGTGCCGAGGATAGGTCGCACAAGTTGCAGAACCTTATCTCGGAGCAGTTGGTCGGTTGTGGTTTTAACGAGATATTGAACAACTCGCTCACTGCTGCGGGCTATTACGACGAGCTTGAAAGCTACAAGAGCGAGAACCTTGTCCGTCTGATGAATCCGCTTAGCAATGACCTCAATGTAATGCGCCAGACAATGCTGTTCGGTGGTCTTGAGAGCATGCAGCGCAACATAAGCCGCAAGATTACCGACCTGAGCTTCTTTGAGTTCGGTAACTGCTACCGCTTCGATGCCGACAAGCGTGTTGAGGAGAAAATCCTTAGCCCTTACAGTGAGAGTTATCACTTGGCTCTTTGGATGACAGGCAACAACATCTCATCGTCTTGGATTGAGGCTGGCCGTCCACTTTCTGTGTATGACCTGAAGGCTGTTGTAGAGCACATCTTCGACCGTCTTGGTTTCAAGCCATCGATGCGTCTTGTTTCTACATTCGACAATGATATCTTCACTGCAGCAATCGAGGTTAAGGCTCAGAGCAACAAGAAGACCGTTGCACAGCTTGGTATCCTGCGCAAGAAGGTCGCAAAGCGCTTCGATATCGAAAACGAGGTGTTCTATGCCGATATCAACTGGAGCGAGCTAATGAAGGCAGTGAAGAGTGCCAAGATTGGCTATGCCGAGATTAGCAAGTATCCTGCCGTTAAGCGTGACCTTGCATTGCTCATTGACAAGAATGTTACATTCGCGCAGATTGAGCAGGTGGCACGTGAGACCGAGAAGAAACTGCTGAAGGCTGTCACATTGTTCGACGTTTATGAGGGTAAGAACCTCGAGGAGGGCAAGAAGAGCTACGCAGTAAGTTTCGTTCTCCAGGATGACAACCAGACATTGAACGACAAGGTCATTGACAAGACAATGGCTCGCTTGATGGAGAACTTCGAGAAGCGTCTTGGCGCCGTACAGAGATAAACTGAAAGGTTAAAACAGAAAGGTGTCAGCTGAATTTAAAATAAATAAATTACAAATTAAATAAATTACTATGGGTAGAGCATTTGAATACCGTAAAGCAGCGAAATTGAAAAGATGGGGTAATATGGCACGCGTATTTACCCGTGTTGGAAAACAGATTGCCATTGCCGTTAAGGCCGGCGGTCCAGACCCCGATACAAACTCACACTTGCGCGCTATCATCGCCAATGCAAAGCGCGAGAACATGCCAAAGGATAACATTGAGCGTGCTATCAAGAACGCGATGGGTAAGGACCAGAAGGACTACAAGGAGGTACCATACGAGGGTTATGGCCCATTCGGTATCGCAATCTTTGTAGATGCAGCAACCGACAATACAACCCGTACAGTAGCCAATGTGCGCGCAGTCTTCAATAAGTTCGGTGGTACACTTGGTACACAGGGTAGCCTTGACTTCATGTTTACACAGAAGAGTGTGTTCACATTCACAAAGAAGGATGGCCTTGACATGGACGAGTTGATTCTCGACCTCATTGACTACGGTGTAGAGGAGGAGTATGACGAGGAGGAGAATGAAATCACAATCTACGGTGATCCTAAGTCTTTCGGCGCAATTCAGAAGGCACTCGAGGAGAAGGGCTTTGAGATTACAGGTAGTGAGTTCACTCGCATCCCTAACGACTTGAAGGATGTTACAGATGAGCAGCGTGCAACTATCGACAAGATTGTTGAGCGTCTCGAGGAGGACGATGATGTGCAGAATGTGTATACAAACATGAAGCCTGTTGAAGAGTAAAAAACGTTAAAACAGCGAATTGCTGCGTTACGCTTGTCTTTAAAATCCTCATTTACGTTTAGTAAACTGCGGTTTTAAAGCCTTCGCAAGCCTTGCTCTTCACTGTTTTATCCGTTTTTACAAATTGGTTTCTAAACAGCGAATAGCTGCGTTACGCTTGAACTCGGAATCCTCATTTACGCATAGTAAACTCCGGTTCCTCGCTCTTCGCAAGCCGGCTGCCTTTGGCGAGCCTTGGCTGTACTCTTTGCAAAACGCCAAGCAAGCTTTGCGTTTCATTCGTTTGCACAAGCCTTGCACTTCGCTGTTTTATCCATTTTCACTAGTCATTTTAGCGAAATTTATCGACGACTTATAATCCGCGTTAATCGAAAGATTGATGCGGATTTGTTTATGCAGTCGCTTTTAGCTATTTTTGTAATTATAAATAATGGTATTATGAGTAATTGCG
>JAFOCD010000214.1 GCA_017381475.1 Bacteroidaceae bacterium | reverse complement strand
GAAACAAGCAATCGAAACAGTGAGAGAGGAAACGAACACTTCGAGGCAAACCCTTTTCCTCATTGATTCCGGCAAGCTGGATTCGATGAGGACGAGTTTCCTCGCAGAGTTCGACAGCCTTGTCATAGAAATGCCCGGTACACCTATGCAGTGCCCCGGAGCAGGTATAGTGCCCGACACAGCCACAGCACCCCCTCGCCCCGTCAAGGCAAAGGTGTACGGTGGCAAAGTCAGCACCGAAACAAAAAGCGTGAGTGCTACTTCGGCACACACGCAGAGGGCAGACACGGTGCTTCACCAAAGTCAGCGAGCCTCTGATGAACAAGTCCACAGAGACAACACAGCCATTGGCAAGCCTCCTAATCTTCTGCCCCTATATCTTCTCATAGCGATTATAGTAATCGCCATTATATACTACAAGTGGTTACGGTAACATTGCCGTAACCACTTGTTTTTTGACCTTTCGCTAAAGGTCTGTTAAAGCAGATATTATTAAAACAATCAAAGTAGGTAAATTGTTTACACCTTAACAATCTTTAACTTTTCCACCCTCCGCACCCGATAACACACTACACAAAGTATGGGAGTGCTCATTTCGGCAAGAGCGATAGGCACACACACCGATTTACAACCTCGCTTCGCAAGGTTGCAAATCTATGCAAGTACCTTTGACATCGCATTTGCTGAAAGCACACCCACCCATTGCTCCATTTAGTTATCGGCTTGCCCCTCGCGCCCCCGCCCCAAGCCCCTATGCTGGCAATAGCCTTTTACCACCCTTCGTATTCGCACATCTTCATATCAATACATCGCAGGAGTGCTCGCTTCGGCAAGAGCGATAGGCACACACACCGATTAGCAACCCCTTTCACAGGGATGCAAATCTCAGTAAGTACCTTTTTCATCGCATTTGCTGAAAGCACACCCTTATGTGATATTCCAATGTGCGAGTACCCCACACACGCAGTCATTGCCGGCATAGCCATTATCCCCACCCCAAGCCCCAATGGTGCATAAGGCATAATCCACCCAGAGCGAAGGCTGCTGCACTTACGCTAAAGGATTGCAGCCCCTGTCTATGCTGTTCATTATACCTACAAACAAGGCTCTTCGCAGTACCTTGCTCAAGCCACATTTGTTGCCTCCGGCACCGGTATAGAGAATAGCGACAGAGGCAAATCCCTCGCTCCCTGCGGCAACCTTCTCCCACCCACGCACAGCCTTACGCACTCATTGCCAATAACACCGCACATTGTACGGTAGAGAGGAAGTTTCCGCTCGGCGTGGATTGCCCTAAAGTTCAATCCAACCTCACGGAAGCATTTTTACCGTACATATAGCGATACGAAAAAAGGGCGGTTTTCGGTCGGGCTATGCAGGGCGGTCGGGGGGTCTTTTCAGACAGAAGAAAGGGAAAAATCCCTTTTCAAACCCTTAAATGCTTAATATTCGGCGTGTTGTTTTTTTGAGTCCTTAACTTTTCTCGGAAAGTGAAAAAATACGCCTGATTTCCTACCTGTTTGTGTCTTTTAGAGGGTGCTTTCGGAGTCCGATTTTTGCTCAAAAATTGGATTATGAGTGATTATACGACAAATGCAACGGTAAATCTCCAGATGAACGGAGAGGAGCCGAAAAAGGTACTCGATGAACTGAAAAAGAGGGCTTTTGACTTGCAGAACGCAATAGCAAAAGCTGCAAGCGAGGGAAAGAAAACCGACCTCTCAAAGTTGAGGAAGGAGCTGAAGAATACACAGCGACAAATCCGGGAAATGGAGTCTGCAACCGAGCAAGTGGCTGAAGTGATGAAGCGACTTGACAAGGCTTCGCCAAAGGAACTGCAAAAGACTCTTCGCACTCTTGAAAAGCAACTCAATACACTTGAACGAGGCAGTGAGGCTTGGGAAAGGCAGTGCCGGCACATAAAGGCTGTACGCAAGGAGATTGACAATGTAAACAAGGAACTTCGGGAAAGCGAAACCTTTTGGGAACGCTTTAACCGAAAAATGAATGATTGGCAGACGACCATTGCAGCAGGTGCAGCAGCTGTTACGGGTTTGGTTATGGCAGGTCGCTCTGCTGTGAACGCTTACGCGGAAATGGATGCAGAAATGGCATCTGTACGCAAGTTTACGGGAATGACTGCTGAAGAGGTGGAGAAACTGAACGAAGAGTTCAAGAAAATGGACACTCGTACCTCTCGTGAGGGATTGAACCAGCTTGCACAGGAAGCAGGACGACTCGGCAAGACCTCGCAAGAGGATGTTCTTGGGTTTGTACGTGCCGCAGACCAAATAAATGTGGCACTTGACGACCTCGGCGATGGTGCAACTTTGACACTGTCAAAATTGACGAGCATATTCGGTGATGAAGCACG
>JAFOCD010000213.1 GCA_017381475.1 Bacteroidaceae bacterium | reverse complement strand
TGTTGCTGCTTGCACAGATTGTCCAACCATCGAAGGTACAATTATTATAAGTCGCCTTGCCTGTTGCACCTACGCTGCTTGTGAAGTGAATGTTTTCAAAGGTTACGTTGCTACCCTGAACGCGACCATACCAAGCCTCGGAAGAGCTGATTGAAAGATTTACATTGCCCAATCCCTTGATAGTCATATCATTAAGGTTGAAGTTAGTGTGGTTAGTGAAACGCAAAGCATAATCACCTTCAGCAAGCACAACTTCGGTCTTGCCAGCAGCAATTGCATTGTTCAGACCTGCTGCATCATAAGCTACAGTAACATCGTCAGCAACAACGTAGTAAGTGCCGTTTGCGTCTACAACTTTGAAGCCTTCAGCGACCCGCTTGGTGGGATCAAAGCTAAAGGTACCACCCTTGATCTGGTACTTGTCAGTATGGTTGCCGCCTTCGAAAAGTTTGTCATTGAAGATACCGCCGTTGATGACAACACCATTATCCTGATAGTGAGAAGCTACCTTTCCGTTAAAGGTACCACCGTTAATAGTAATGTCCTTGCCATAGGCATTGTTGGCAGTAAATGCAAAGCCACCCTCGGGAGCATTAAACACACCACCATTGATAACTGCCTTGGTGTAGACCTTGCTGTTATCCCAGCCGCTGTCAAAACGAACCGCTGCACTTTCGGTAGTACCTTCGGTGGTGAAGATACCATCATTGATGGTCACATCTGCACCGGTAGTCGAAACAACCAAGCCATAACCCTTTTCCGCAGAGTAAGTACCATTGTTGATTACGACCTTGGCACCATTGGCTGCGCCCACAGCAGTGAGAATCCATTCTTTATTCGTACCGGTACCAGTCACGGCTACAGTCATATCAGTCAAAATCAAACTTGCAGACTTGCCTGTTGCAAAGATAGCGCCAACACCGTTGGTAGTGGTAATCGTGCCGTTCTTAATTTCAGCAGCACCTTGAACCAATATCGCTCTGCCGGAAGTCAGATTGCTCGTGATCTTCTTGCCGTTAAGATTGATAACTACTGCATTAGCATTTCTTCTCAAAGAGTATGTAGAAGCTGCGGGTGCGGGAATTACGATGGGCTCTTCCAAATCGATATCATCAGCCAAAGCGATGTTTGTTACACCGTTGTTAAGAGCTGCCTGAAGGTCAGCTGCTGTTGTTACTTCCATATCGGGATGCCAAGCATCCTTGTCATACTGATCATTGAAGCTATCGCTTTCCGCAGTCATCTGTGTTGCATACAGGTTGATACCAAGGTTAATGGTGGGAACAGCTGCGCCGGTCTTTGCATTAGCCTCGTTGCCAACAGTAGTGGGCATATAAACTACCATTGTTACGATCTTCTCGTCGGTGTTGCCGTCGTTCTTTGCCTCAAGCGCGGTCGTGCCGGAGTTGTACGCGGTCTTCAACGCGGTTGCGGTTGCATCAACAGCCGCGATCGCCTGATCGCGAGTGTAGGTCTGCGCGCCGTCAACAATGCCGAACTTGATAAAGTCGGAAAGCTTGAACGCTTCGTCATTCACGTTGACAGAACCAATTTCACTTGCTACGTTTACACCAAGGTGATACTTAAGAGCAAGAGTTCCCTCGTTAACTACCTTAAGCTTTACTACCTCGGTGTGACCGGGCTCCCAAAGAGTGTCCGCTTTGAACACGTTGGTGTTTTCGGTTACCTTTGTCCAGTCGGTCTGACCTTCTGCCTGATAATAAAGCTCAACGTCAAGATTACCGGACTTGATGATGTTGTTTGCACTGGTTACACTATCTGTGAACCAAGCAAACGTCGTGCCAACGAGCATTGAGAAGCAGAGCACGAGAGAAAGAATGCTCAGCATCAACGCTTTTTTGGTTGAATGCTTTTTAGTCATTTTTATGACCTCCTTAAATAATTGTTACCCCTAAATCAATCTCAAATAAAGTTATAAGGATACATAATAATTATACCCCCCCCCCGCAAAATGTCAATATTTTTTTGCAAAAAAAATTAATATTTTTAATACATAAAAATATATTAAAATAAAATTCGCAACTTTTCCGCAAACTCTTCAGACACATCATTTACGGAAAC
>JAFOCD010000212.1 GCA_017381475.1 Bacteroidaceae bacterium | reverse complement strand
TCGATGTCGCTTGCGTCATTTGTGAGTTGCTTGCGCTCTGTGCCGTCGGGGTTCATCTCCCAAACCTGGCTGCTGCCGCTTGCATTTGAGAGGAATGCAATCTTTGTTCCTCCCTTTATCCATGCCGCGCTGCTTTCGTTGGCTGCAGTTGTTGTCAGCTTGGTGTCGTTGCTGCCGTCTGCTCCCATTATGTTAAGGGTGTGATGGCTTTTGTTCTGCTCAACGCTGTAATAGCTCACGCCATATACAACTTCCTTCGCACTTGGTGACACGCTCACTTCGCCAATGCGTCCCATTGCCCAAAGTGCCTCTGGTGTCATCAGACCGCCTTCTATCTTTATGTCGGACTTGCCGATTGGCTCTGCCACCTTGCCGCCGTCGTTGGCCGCAGTAGCAGCACTTGTAATTGCTATTGCTGCCATAATTGCTATGCTCTTTTTCATCATTGGTGTATATGTTTTGGTTTATGTCGAAAATGTATAAATATGAATTTATGCAAAATTGTTGCAAATTTACTCATAAAAATCTTTATATGCAATTATCAAATCCTAAAATTACGCGCGCAAACAATATTAAATAGTTAAAGGTTGTTATTTCTCTTTTTTTGCCTATTTTTGCAAAGATTATATGCATATTGCATAAAATGAATAAAAACTATAATATGAACTACATGAAAAAAATCTTTCTTTTCGTCGCGCTGTTGCTTGTGACATCGGTCACCATGGCGGCGTCATTCCCACAGGCCGACGGTGTGTACCGCCTGGTGAATGTGGCAACCGGCAAGGCTGTCACCAACGGCAATGTGGCAGCGCATAACACCTATCTGAATGTTGCCGATGTTGACAATACTTCTCCCGGCCAGGAGTGGACATTTGTCTCATTGTCGGCAAAAGAGCCTCTCTTCGTGCTTTACAATGAGAACTACGGACAGGCTATCGATATGGCTTTGTCTTCGGGCACTCCCGGTAAACTCCTGCAATGGGAGGCTACATGTACAGACAACCAGTCGTTTGCTGTGAATGTTGTCGATGCTTCGGCCGGCATTGTGCAGCTACTTTGTAAGGCTGACCGTGAATTGGTGCTCAAGGTACAGGGCGACGGCTCTTTGCTCATGGAAAAGGGTGCAACGGGCGAACATACCCATTTCCGCTTGGAATTTGTGAAGCAGAACAAGGTGGATTATCTGCCTGTGATTGACCGTTATTTCATTATTCGCGAGCAGGGAAGCGGTAATGCGCTCAATACACGTGGTGTAAAGGATAACAATGCACGAGTGTATGTTGATGAATACGATGAAAATAACAAAGAGACATTTGTCTGGCAGTTGCGCCGCACTGCAGCCAATGCCGAGTATTGTCAATTTTACGCGCCTTATTACAGCAAGGCTATTGATGTTGCCCTGGGCGGTGTGAAGTATCCACTTCTTTGGGATCCTTCATACAGCAACGAGAACCAGCAGTTGCGCTTTATTCCCGAGGAGAAGGGGGTATATCGTATCCAGGTGAAGACAGGCGGCTCGTGGTGGAGTTTGAAGGCCAACGGCAACAACCTGTCTATGGTTTCGGGTTATGGCACCGGTTCTCTCTTTACACTCGAAGAGGTGGAGGCCGATGATGTTCCGATGGCAAATGTGTGGGAGGATGAGACTTTCTTTGGCGAGAACAAAGAGGATGGTCATGCTACATATATGCCATACGCCTCGGTTGCGAAGATGAAGGCCGATGCACGCTATGAGTTCCCATGGCTTGACCCCGAGAATGCCGAGTTCATGAGCCTCAACGGTATGTGGAATATCAATTGGGTCGAGACTATTGCACAGCGTCCGGGCAAGGATGCCTTTTGGGGCGATGATGTCGATGTTTCGGCATGGAATACAATAAAGGTTCCATCTTGTCTTGAGATGGAGGGCTATGGCGACCCTATGTATGTAAATGTGAACTATCCGTTCAAGAACAATCCTCCGCTCATTGAGATGAAGGATGGTCTTTTGAACTCTGTAGCTTCTTATCGCAGAGACTTTGAACTCCCTGCAAACTGGGGCGACAAGCGCGTGTTCCTGCATTTTGACGGTATCTATGGTGCAGCTTTCATCTGGATGAACGGCAACTATGTGGGCTATACACAGAGCGGCAACAACGATGCCGAGTTTGATGTTACAGCTCACTTGCGCGAGGGCAAGAACAATGTCAGTGTTCAGGTTATCCGCTGGAGCGATGCATCGTATCTCGAAGGTCAGGATATGTGGCACATGAGCGGTATTCACCGTGATGTGTTCCTCTTTGCCGCACCAAAGACTTTTGTACGCGACCACTACATCACAAGCAATCTTTCTGCAGCCGATGGCTACAAGGCCGGTTCAATGAATGTTGCTGTTGAGATGGATAACCGTGACGGCGTGGCTGTTGCAAAGAGCGTGGAGGTAGCATTGATTGCTCCCGACGGAAGCGAGGTGGCTAAAAAGGATGTTGTATTTGAGTTTGCAGCCGGTGAGACAACGAAGAGTGCCGATGTGTTCTTCGAGAACCTTGCGGGTCTGCAGCTGTGGAGCGCCGAGCTGCCAAACCTTTACACAGTTGAGGTGGTGCAGAAGGATGCTGCCGGCAACGAGGAGTTTGTATTCTCTACAAAATACGGTTTCCGTCACATTGAGATAAAGGGTGGCCTTGTATATGTAAACGGTGAAAGAATCCTGTTCAAGGGTGCAAACCTGCAGGATACACACCCTGTGACAGGCCGTTCGGTTGATATAGAAACAATGCTCAAGGATGTGAAGATGATGAAGCAGGCAAACATGAATACCGTGCGTACAAGTCACTACCCACGTCAGGCAAAGATGAACGCAATGTTCGACCACTATGGTCTCTATTGCATGGATGAGGCCGACTTGGAGTGTCACAAGAGTTGGGAAGACGGTGGTGAAAAGGGCGGTATCACCAACGAGGACAGCTGGAAAGCACAGTACATTGACCGCACCGTGCGCATGGTATACCGTGACCGCAACTTCCCGTCAATAATATTCTGGTCACTCGGTAACGAGAGTGGTGGTGGCAGGAATTTCGGTCATACCTACGCGGCAGTGCGTGCGCTCGACCCACGCCCGATACACTACGAAGGTGCTTCACGCGCAGGAACAGCGCACTCAGATATCTATTCCGAGATGTATCCGCTCTTGACCGAGGTGGATGACCACGCCAACGGAAAGACTGACAATAGCTATCCTTATTACGGCAACACCAACGGACAGCCATACTTCATGTGTGAGTATGCCCATGCAATGGGTAATGCGGTGGGTAACCTGCAGGAGTACTGGGATGCCATCGAAAGCAGCAAGTATGGTATCGGCGGCTGTATCTGGGATTGGGTTGACCAGTCAATATATGACGCCGAGGATATCAAGAACGGCAACTTTGAGGTTGACGGCATGAACAAGTATCGTACGGGTTCCGACTATCCCGGTCCTCACCAGGGTAACTTCGTGAACAACGGTCTTGTTACAGCCGACCGTGCATGGAGCCCCGAGCTGACAAATGTGAAGTATGTATACCAGTATATCAAGTTCCTCTCTTTCGACGCTGCAGCAAAGCAGTTGACAATAAAGAATAACTATGATTTCATCTCGCTCGATGGCTTCTATCTGCGCTATGCAGTCCTTGCCGACGGTGTTGAGGTTGAGAACGGTGTTGTAGAGATGCCTGCCTTGGCTCCGAATGCCGAGGGTACTGTGATATTGCCTTATAGCGCAACAGCTGCCGAGGGCGTTGAACTGATGCTGAATGTTGAAATTTGTTACAAGGATGCCCAGACTTGGGTTGACAGGGATTATGCAATTGCAACAGAGCAGTACACACTTGCCGAGCGCAATGCGGCTCCTTTGGCTCTCAATGATAACGAGGAGATTTCTCTTGTAAAGACAACTGATGGATATAAGGTCTCAAGTTCTGTGATGGAGATGACATTCGCTTCAAACGGTACAATGAACTCTTGGATTGTAAATGGCAAGACTATTGCTGTTGCAGGTCCCGAATATGACAACTACCGTTGGGTTGAGAATGACAAACCTACCGAATCACTTGGCGAATACAATGCAAAGAACGGCATTACTTCAAAGTCGGCAACATTCACCTTGAGCCAGGATAAAAAGTCTGTCAATGTCGTTATCAATGCAAGCGGTTGGTTCTGTAAATATGTGTTCAAATATACAATTACTGCCGATGGTTCTTTGCTTGTAGATGCTGCATATACTGTAGTTCCAAAGGATGCACGCCGCATTGGTCTGTCATTGGCGTTCCCTGCCGAATTCGAGCAGGTCGAGTACTATGCCTACGGTCCGTTCGAGAACTATGTCGATCGTCGTGGCGGTTCAATGCTCGGACGTTACTACACAACCGTGAGCGATATGTTTGAGCCATATCCTAAACCACAGAGTATGGGTAACCGCGAGGGCTTGCGCGACATGCTGCTATTTAACCCCGATGAGGGATACGGCGTAAAGGTCGAGACACGCGGCAATGTAGCCTTCTCTGTATTGCACTACAAGGATGTGGATTTGAAGAATGCCGGTCATACATGGGAACTCAAGAAGGGTGATGTCTATGCCCACTTCGACTGTGCCCAGAAGGGTATCGGTAACGGCAGTTGCGGCAATGTGGCAACATTGGGCAAGTATCTCATTCCACAGGGTGGCGAGTATAGCTGCTCATTGCTGTTCACTCCTGTAACCGGCATTGAAAGTGGTATTGAGAATGTGACCGAAAATGCATTGCGTTTCAGCGTTGCGGACGGCAAACTCGTTTGCAATGGCAATATCGGAGCATCTGCTATTCTTTCGGTTTACAACATGGGTGGTGTGAAGGTCGCTTCGGCCAAGGCTACCGGTGCTTGTGAGAGCATTGCTCTCGATGTGCATCACTTGCCACATGCTTCATACATCGTTGTGGTAAAGGATGGCAATTCGACAACAGTACACAAAGTTGTACTTTGATTGATATGAATATACACAAAATCCGGCATCCGTTTGGGTGTCGGATTTTTGTGTATTTATCTCTCTGATTCTAATGAATGGTGTGTAAAAGTGACAAAATTCAAATCATTTTGTAATTTTTTGTATAAAAATGTTTGTGTTTTAATGATTTGATGTAATTTTGCAAAGAAAATTAAGAAAAGAGGTAACCGAAACGCTATGAAGGGAGTAGGTGACATTAAACTAATACAATAAAGTTATGAAAAAGTTTTTCTATGTAGCAGTATTGGCACTCGCATTCGCATCTTGTGGCGATTCTGAGAAGAAAGAGGAGACAAAGGCTGCTGAAACAGAGAAAGTTTGCACTGAGACTCAGGATGTTACAATCAGCGAGGATGGTCAGATGGTAACTGAGATGGCAGTTGCAACTGAGGTTCTTCCTGAGGAGATGGAGGTTGCAGCTAAGAAAGAGGCTGTAAAAGAGGCTGTTAAGGGTACAAACTAATTTTTTGATTAGAGAGTAACTATTACAGAAGTATAGCGGGCTACTTCCCTTGTGGTTGTAGCCCGCTTCTTTTTTGCCTTATCGTTGCTTGCTTTTGGAATCTTTTAAGTTCCCCAATTTCAATATTCCGAAAAAAGGTGCTATTTTCGCAGAAATTTGATATAGCGCACCAAAGATGATAGATAAAACGGTTTTCAAGGATATGAAGGCGGTGTATTATACACTCGGCTGCAAGTTGAACTTTTCTGAGACTGCAACAATTGAGCGACAGTTACAGGATGCCGGCATACGCACAGCCAAGCGAGGCGAGATTGCCGATATATGCGTCGTTAACAGCTGTGCCGTGACACAGGAGGCCGAGAAGAAATGCCGTCAGGCAATACACAAACTGGTGCGTCAGCATCCCGGTGCTTTTGTTGTGGTGACAGGCTGTTATGCACAGTTATCGGCCGAGAAACTGGCACAGGAACCAGGTGTGGGTGTGGTGCTTGGTATTGACAAGAAAGGCCAGGTGCTCGATTATATCATAAAGAATATTGAAGACGCAAGCAGTGGCGAGTGGTATGTACAACCTACAAAGGATGTGCGCAATTTTGTCCACTCATGCTCGCGTGGCGACCGCACACGCTATTTTCTGAAGGTGCAGGATGGTTGTGACTACTACTGTACATACTGTACCATACCTTTTGCCCGTGGCCGTAGCCGCAATCCCAAAATCTCCGAACTTGTCGAGCAGGCAAGGAATGCTGCTGCCGAGGGTGGCAAAGAGGTTGTGATAACCGGTGTCAATATCGGCGATTTCGGCAAGTCGACAGGCGAGTCATTCGCTTCTCTTGTGAAGGAACTCGACGGAGTAGAGGGGGTATCACGTTACCGCATATCATCCATTGAACCGAACCTGCTGACAGACGAAATAATAGATTATGTAGCTCAGTCGCGTGCATTCATGCCACATTTCCACATTCCGTTGCAGGCGGGTAGTGACGAGGTACTCAAACTGATGCACCGCCGCTACGACACCTCTCTCTTTGCTGCCAAGATTGCAAAGGTGAAGGAAGCTATGCCCGATGCATTCATTGGAGTTGATGTGATTGTGGGTACCCGTGGCGAGAGTGAAGAACTCTTTGAAAAGGCATACGATTTCATAAAGGGGCTTGACATATCGCAGTTGCATGTCTTCAGTTACTCCGAGCGTCCGGGAACCCAGGCTCTTAAGCTTGGCGGTGCGGTGTCGCCTGCCCAAAAACAGTGCCGTAGCCGCGCGCTCATTGCCTTGAGCGAGGAGAAACGTCTCGCATTCTATGAGAAATACTGCGGCAAGGAGGCTGTGGTGCTTTTTGAGAAACCACGCTCCGGTATGCCCATGGGTGGTTTTACAGATAACTATATCCGTGTGGAGACTGTCGCAGATTCCTCTCTGGTCAATCGTCTTGTGCGTGTGCGTCTTGGCGGTTTCAATGAAGACAAGTCGGCGTTGTTGGTGGATGAGGTAATTGCTGTTCTCGATAAATGAAAGTTGCAGTTGTCATATTGAACTATAACGGTGCGTCGATGCTCGGCCGTTTCCTGCCTTCGGTAATCAAGTATTCTCCGGGGGCAGAGATTGTTGTTGCCGACAATGCCTCTACCGATGACTCTGTAGCAGTGCTTGCTGCCGGTTTTCCGTCGGTGCGCGTGGTTCAATTGGACAGGAACTATGGTTTTGCCGATGGCTACAACAAAGCTTTGGACCAGGTTGATGCAGAATACTACCTGCTTTTGAATTCCGATGTCGAGGTTACCGAGGGTTGGCTCGCTCCAATGCTCTCGTTCATGGAAAACAATCCCAAAGCAGTGGCTTGCCAGCCCAAGATACTTGCATATAACAATAAGACCCATTTCGAATATGCCGGTGCGGCAGGCGGTTTCATTGACCGCTATGGCTATCCCTATTGCCGCGGCCGTCTGTTTGATACCTTAGAAGAGGACAAAGGACAGTATGACGATGTCTGCCGCATATTCTGGGCAACAGGCGCGGCAATGATGGTGCGCAGTGCCGCGTTCCATGGTGCAGGCGGCTTTGATGGCCGTTTCTTCGCACACATGGAAGAGGTTGATCTCTGCTGGCGCATGCTTGCCCGTGGTGGTGAGATTTATGCCGTTCCGGGGAGCAAGGTCTATCATGTGGGCGGAGCGACACTCAACAAGTCCAACCCCCACAAGACATTTCTCAATTTTCGCAACAATCTATTGATGCTATATAAGAACCTGCCGGCTGCAGAATTGCGTGGAGTGATGCGTGTACGTGCGGTGCTTGATTATGTAGCGGCATTTAAATTCCTGCTCACTGGTGCATGGGGTGACTTCAAGGCTGTAATCCGTGCGCGCCGTGAATACAAGCGCATGCGCGGTGAATACAGGAGCGTGCGTGAGCAGAACCTTGCCATGGCGGTCGTTCCTGTCATCAAGGAGCGCGCGGCATTCTCGTTGCTGTGGCAATATTACATGAAACGAAAGAAATATTTTTCCCAACTGAAATAAACGATGGAAACCGCATTATATCTCTTGCCCGTGACTTTGGGCGATACACCACTGGGCAATGTGTTGCCACAATATAACAGTGAAATCATTGCCGGCATTCGCCACTTTATTGTGGAGGATGTGCGTTCGGCGCGCCGTTTCCTGCGCAAGGTCGATCCCACCTTCGACATTGACGGTTCACAGTTCTTTGAACTGAACAAGCATACATCGCCCCAGGATGTAGCCGGCTATCTGAAACCCTTGCAAGATGGCAAGCCAATGGGTGTGATTTCCGAGGCCGGTTGCCCGGCTGTTGCCGATCCCGGTGCCGATGTCGTTGCCATTGCCCAGCGCAAGGGGTTGAAGGTCGTTCCACTTGTTGGCCCTTCAAGTATCATCCTATCTGTTATGGCATCGGGCTTCAATGGTCAGAGCTTTGCTTTTAATGGATACTTGCCCGTGAAACCCGATGAACGAATAAAGGCATTGCGTAAACTTGAGCAGCGTATATACAACGAGGACCAGACACAGCTTTTCATTGAGACTCCTTACCGCAACGGCAAGATGATTGAGGATATACTTGCAACATGTCGTCCGCAGACAAAACTGTGCATAGCTGCGAACCTCACCTGTGAGGGTGAGTATGCCAAGACTCGCACCGTGAAGGAGTGGAAGGGGAAGGTGCCCGATTTGTCGAAGATACCGTGTATCTTTCTGCTGTATAAATAATTGGATTTAAATCAATAAATTATGAGTAGCAAAGCTATTTTTTTTATTCTTTTTGTACTGGGCTTCTCTTCTATGGCAAGTGCCCAAAGCAGGCTTGTTCCTACAGGCCGGTTCGTCACTCCTTATCCCGAGGATGTTATGGACGACTATGCTGTAAAAAAGGATAGCCTGTTGTTGCAGGATTATGGTAAAACGCGTTTTGCATTCACTATAACTCCATCATGGAGCGGTGAATCAAGCTGTTGTTATTATGGTTCAACATCGGAATTTGTATTGAGGGTTGCCGAGGAGAATATATGGTTTTACTATTTCGGTGCTCATTCGCAGTATAAGCTGGGCGTCACTCCCGATGTTAAGGTAAACGAGTACCGTTGCGTGGTTTCTCCCAAAACGGCAAAGAGTTTGTATGAGCTTTTCTATGCGGCTGTATTCTCATCATCTTACACTGCACAAGGAAATGGTCTGGACGGTGTGACTTACGAACTGCTGCTTGAAAGTGGGCTTTTTACAGCAGAGTTCTGGTCGCCAAGGCAAGGCACAAATTGCCATAAACTGGAGGAGATTCTTGAAAAGTTGTGCGCTGCCGTAAAGGACAATGACCCTGCTGCCGTTGATGCTTTGGAACCGGATGCTGTTGAACTGACCAAAGTTTTTAAGGAGCTGTTTCCAAAGGATGTAGAAAACCATTGGGCACCGTTTTAGACTAACCATATAATACTTGAGACCGGCTTTGCTAACAAAAGCCGGTCTCGTTTTTTACATGGCGTTTGAATGAAAAGAGGGAATGCTACTTTTATCGAACCTCCGTTTTCTGCTTCAATATCTCCATCAGTTTGAACATCTCGTCGCGGTATTGTGCAGCCTCAATGAACTCCATCTTTTCGGCGGCTTTCTCCATCAGACGGCGTGTGCGTTCGATGCTCTTTTTAAGCTGTTCGGCACTCATGTATTCCACGATTGGATCGCATGCGATTGCGCTTTCAATGCTCTCGTCGCTGTATGGTTTTATGCTCTTGTTCTTATCCTGTTCTTTTCTTTCAATCGGGAGTGAGTTGCTGATGCTCTTCTTGATTGGTGTCGGGGTGATGCCATGTTCCTCGTTGTAGCGCATCTGTTTCTCCCTGCGGCGAGCAGTCTCGTCAATGGTACGCTGCATGCTGTCGGTAATCTTTCCTGCATAGAAAATGACAAGTCCATTCACGTTGCGGGCTGCACGGCCTGCGGTCTGCGTGAGTGCACGGTGGCTGCGCAGGAATCCCTCGTCGTCGGCATTCAGTATGGCTACAAGCGATACTTCAGGCAGGTCGAGACCTTCACGCAACAGGTTGACGCCGACAAGAACATCATAGAGTCCTTCGCGAAGGTCGGTCATTATCTGAATGCGTTCCAGTGTATCTACGTCGCTGTGAATGTAGTTGCATCGTATTCCGTATTTCTGCAGGTATTCCGATAGCTCTTCAGCCATTTTTTTGCTCACAGTGGTCACGAGTACGCGTTCTTCGCGTTTCACTCGCAACTGTATCTCCTCCATAAGATCATCGACCTGGTTGTCAACCGGGCGTACTTCAATCACAGGGTCGAGCAGGCCGGTGGGGCGTATCAGCTGTTCCACGATGATACCCTCGCTTTTGTTGAGCTCATAATCGGCGGGCGTTGCACTTACATATATTGTCTGTGGTGTCAGGGCCTCGAATTCATCGAATTTCAAAGGACGGTTGTCGAATGCTGCCGGTAGGCGGAAACCGAACTCTACAAGGTTGTTCTTGCGTGCACGGTCGCCACCATACATGGCGTGTATCTGCGGAACACTCACATGGCTTTCGTCAATGATGAGCAGGAAATCCTTTGGAAAAAAGTCGAGCAGGCAGTAGGGACGTGTGCCGGCTTCGCGCCCGTCGAAGTAGCGCGAGTAGTTCTCGATGCCCGAGCAGTGCCCCAGTTCGCGTAGCATCTCAATGTCGTATGTGACACGCTCATGCAGTCGCTTGGCTTCGAACGGCTTGCCAATCTCGCGGAAGTAGTCCTCGCGGTCGGCAAGGTCCTTTTCAATTTCAAGTATGGCGCGCTCGGTGCTCTCCTTGGTAGTCATGAACAGGTTGGCCGGGTAGATCTTGTAGTCATCGAAATTTGTGAGACGTGCACCTGTTGTGCTGTCAACCTCTTCAATGCTGTCAATGTCATCGTCCCAGAATGTGATGCGCAGTACATGGTCACTGTAGGCAAGGCTCACCTCAACCGTGTCGCCCTTTACGCGGAAATTGCCACGCGAGAGAGCTGCGTCGTTACGGGTGTAGAGGCTGCCTACCAACTTGCGTAGAAAGACGTTGCGGTCGAGTTTCTGCCCCACATGTATCTCAATCACATTGTTGTAGAAATCACTTGGGTTTCCCATGCCATATATGCACGACACGGATGAAATGACAACAACGTCCTTGCGTCCCGAAAGCAGTGCCGATGTGGCTGCAAGGCGCAGTTTGTCTATCTCGTCATTTATGGCAAGGTCTTTTTCGATATAAGTGTCGCTCGAGGGGATGTATGCCTCGGGCTGGTAGTAATCGTAGTACGATACGTAGTACTCCACCGCATTGTTCGGGAAGAATCCCTTGAACTCATTGTAGAGCTGTGCCGCAAGCGTCTTGTTGTGGCTCAGTATGAGAGTGGGGCGGTTTATCTCCTTGATGACATTTGCCATTGTAAAGGTCTTTCCCGAACCGGTGACACCAAGCAGTGTCTGTGCCGGAACGCCGTTCTTTACACCCTCGACAAGCTGTGCAATAGCCTCGGGCTGGTCGCCCATGGGAGAGTAGTCGGATATAAGTTCAAACTTCATGAAATACCTATTGAATATTTACGCGAAAGTAATAAAATTAGTAATAACTCTCGTTTTTCTTATTCCTTTTGTGCGTGGATTTTTCTATACAGAGATTATTTTTTTACAATTAACATTGTTTAACATTTAGGGGGGGTAAAATGGATTATTCTCATTATTTTTACAAAAAATACGCATATTGTATATAAAGACCTAATTTATAACATTTAATATAAGTTTTTTATGAGAAAAATTTTACTTTTAACTGCATCGTTGTTCCTTACAATCGGTGCAATGGCGCAGACTCCCATTCAGTCTGGTCAGTTTGATGCGAATAAACTTTATCGCATCTATAATCAGAAACAAGAAAGCGGAGCTGGCAACAACGATGCCGGCTATATGGCCATATCGGTCAATGATGCTAAGACTCAGGGTGTTATGAAAGCGTACGATGCGAATGACGAATCTCAGATTTGGAAGTTCGTAGCCGATGGTGACAACAAATACAAACTCCTTAATGTATTGACTGGTAAATACCTTGGTGATGTAGGTCCCAGTAGAATCCCAAACATGGTTGATGAAGCTTCTGCCGCATCTTATGGTATGGTTGTGAACAGTGAAAATAAATTCTCATTCTGGCACACAAGCAATGCTCACAGCAGTAATGAAGAGAAAGGACGATGGTTGTGGAACGATGGTGGCGGTAAACTTTGTGGATGGTATGCCGAGGAGAACCCATGGCATTTGTTCAATCTTGAAGAGGTTGTTGTTGTTGATAAGACAAAGCTGCATGAGCTTATAAGTCAAGCCGAAGATCTGTTGGATGTTGTTGCAACAAAGATTAAGGCAGATGCAGAAATCGATCTAAACGGCAAAATTTCATCAAATGCCGACCAGAATGCCGGAGGCGGTGGCAGAGATGGAGATGGTGTTGGAGCATTGCTTGATAGTGACCCTTCAACATATTTACACACACGTTGGGGTGGTACTGTGGTGAATGAAGATCACTACATACAGATAGATTTGGGTGAAAATGGTAACTTAAGTGATTTTGTATTTGAATATGCAACCCGAAAGACAAACTGGGAGAGTGTTTCTCCTGCTCCTACAAGAATAGAGGTCAGAGTAAGTAATGACGGAAATAATTTTGGAGAACCTATTGCAGTCTATACAAAAAGTGGTGATGGATTACCTGCAAAGGAAGACGCCGGAACAACATTGTGGCAGTCAAATGTCATATCAACAGACAATGCCGTTCGTTATATCCGTTTTACAGTAACTGAATCTGAAGGTAGATGGGGTATAGAATATGGAGGTCATTATTTCTTTGCAATGGGTACTTTCAACCTCTAT
>JAFOCD010000211.1 GCA_017381475.1 Bacteroidaceae bacterium | reverse complement strand
GTTTGTATTTGAACTGTGACAACTTCATGTGTTGTCCGCTTAAACTAAAGGTTTCTTCAGGCATCATGTTGTTCATTGTTGTAAGAGCCATTCTTGGAAAGATTCCAATGTTATACAATCTGATAATTTATAATCTCCGATACGGGTACGCACAAGGTCGGTAAGGTAGCCGCCGCTGCCAAGGGCTGTGCCGATGTCGCGTGCAAGCGAACGGATGTATGTACCTTTGCCGCACACTACGCGTATCCTTATTTTGGGCAGTTCGCACTCCAGCAACTCGATGGAATCAATCCTTATCTGTTTGGTCGCAAGCTGCATATCGCTGCCTCCACGCGCAAGGTCATAGGCTCTTTTGCCGTCGACCTTGCAGGCCGAGAAGAGTGGGGGGCGCTGGGCTATCTCGCCCACAAACTGCTTCAGTGTTTCCTCTACCATCTCCCTTGTGATGTGCTCATAGGGGTATGTGGCATCCACGGGGTGTTCCATGTCGAACGATGGAGTGGTTGCACCTAGCATTATTTCAGCCTCGTACTCTTTGGTGTGGCTCTGCAGCTCCTCTATTCTTTTGGTAGCCTTTCCGGTGCATAGCAACAGGACGCCCGACGCAAGAGGGTCGAGTGTGCCGGCATGTCCCACTTTGAACCTTTTTATTCCGTATTTTCTGCTCAAGTGGTAGCGCACCTTGTTTACTATCTGGAACGAAGTCCAAGTATAGGGCTTGTTTATTGGTATGATTTCTCCTGCAATAAAATCCATTATGCAATGCTTAGGTCATGTCCGGTCAAGAGCATTATCAGGATTGCGCTTCCTATGATGATTCTGTACCATCCGAATGCCTTGAAACCGTACTTTGTTACAAAATTTATAAAGAACTTTATTGCCAGCATTGCGACAATGAATGCCACAATGTTGCCAATGATGAGCAAATCTGCATGCTCCTTCAATTCCTGGAAACTCTCCTTGTCTGTGATAAGATTGATCATCTTGAACAGTGTTGCAGCAAGCATTGTGGGGACAGCAAGGAAGAATGAGAATTCAGCTGCTGCTTTGCGTGTGAGTTTCTGTGACATACCTCCAACGATTGTTGCCATTGAGCGCGACACGCCGGGTATCATTGAAATGCACTGGAAAAGTCCTATGCGGAACGCCTTTTTCTCGGTGAGTTCGGTCTTTTCGCTTCCCTTGTTGAAGATTCTGTCCGAGAAGAGCATGAATATACCTCCAAGTATGAGTGTCACGGCGACAACTTCCACGCTCTCGAGCATTTCGTCTATGGCATCGCTGAATAGTAGGCCAAGGACTGCTGCCGGTATGAATGCCACGAACAGTTTCCAGTAGAAATCATATTTGTACAGGAAACGCTTGAAGGCACCGGCACCTTCGGGTGCTGGTTTGCGGTTGAGCTTGAAGAAGCGTTTCCAGTAGAGTACCACAACAGATAGTATGGCTCCGAACTGTATTATAAAGGTAAATGCCTTTACAAATGCAGTGCTTTCCACACCCAATGCACTTTGGGCAATAATCATGTGTCCGGTAGATGATACCGGTAGGAATTCAGTCAACCCTTCTACAATAGCTATGATTATTGTATCAAATAAATCTATGTTGTTCATTGCTGTAGATTATTTATTCTCATTTTCTTTTTTTGACTCGCTGTCCTTCTGTTTTCCTTTGTACATGATGGCAAAGATTACAAACACGAAGCCAAAGAAACAGATAGTCGGGGCAATCTTGATTCTTCTGAAACTGAAAATGTCGGGTTCAAAATGTGTCTCGGATGAACTTGGGCCCATCATCAGCACGAAACCTAAAATAATGGCTACTACGCCCACTGCAAGCAGTATGTAGTTCCATTTTCCGAATGCAAAGTTTGATTTATTCATGGTTCTTGTATTGTTATCAGATGAAATAAAGGTCATTGTTTCGCATACGCAGGAAACGGTTGACCGATAGATATGCGCACAGCGTGCATATTGTGACGCCGAACATGATTACTGCTGCTGCCACGATGGCAAGTTTATCCATTGAAAGGAGTGATGCTACCTCGGGTGAGCTCTCCTGCAGCATGTATATGCCGGTTCCAAGAATGGTATTGGCTATGATGCCCGACACAAGTCCTATGCACATGTTGTTCAGCAGGAACGGTTTTCTTATGAACCCCCATGTTGCCCCGACAAGTTTCATGGTGTGGAGTATGAAACGCTTTGAATAGATTGACAGGCGTACAAGATTGCCTATTAGTGACCACGATATGACAGTGAGTAGCAAGAGCAGCAAGAGCAGCATCATGGCTATCTTGTTGATGTTTTCGTTGACTTTGTCAATGTTGTCCTTGTGGTAGATGACCTCGGATGTGAGTTTGTTCTTCTTCAGGTCCTTTTCAATCTCTGCCATCTTATCCGTGTTGGTGTAATCATTCTTAAGGGTAACCTCTATTTGTGCTTCGTAGGGGTTGTAGCCCAATAGTTCCAAGGGGTTATATCCTAGGCTTTCGGTTTCCTCAATCAGTGCCTGTTCCTTGGAAATGTACTTGCTCTCCTGTACATACTCCTTGTCGTTTACAAACTTCTGCAATTTGGCGATAGCCTCTTCATTGGCTTCTTTGTCAATTACAAGAGTCATCTTGAAACTTTCCTTTATTCTTTCCGATGCCGATTGTCCGCCAATGAACAGCAAGCCCATGATGCCGAGTAGCAACAATACAAGCGTAGTGCTTATGTAAACGCTGAGGGTCTGTGTTTTAATGATAGGCCTTTTCATCTCTTTTTCTTGAATACATATATAATGGAACTGCTTGCGCTGCGTCTTTTTGCTTGTGCTAGCCATCCCTTGAATCCGTTCCAAAAACCTTTTATCGTGTGCAGGCGTGAACCTTTGTTCTTTTCGCTGAGCATTGAAATGTAGAACCCGTCAAAAGGCATTGTGCATTGTCTTTCGAGTTGGAAACCGTGTTTTGCACCCCATTGTGTGATTGTGTCCGGGGCAAAGTGCCACAAATGGCGCGGTGCATCGTACGCGGCCCAATGTTCTTTATATCTTCTTGCATCGTAGGAGATGCAGTTCGGCACTGCAATTACCGCAGTTCCATTGTCGCCAAGCGTGCGGTGCAGTTCGCCCCACATCTTGTCCAGGTCCTGAATGTGCTCCATTACATGCCACATTGTAATGGCATCAAGGCTTTTGTCTTGTATTCCTGCCATAGCCTCAACGGGGTACATCTCAAAACCGAACTCCTCCTTTGCGAGCTCTCGTGCCTTGTCGCTTTTCTCAATGGCGGTGACGTTCCATCCCTTGTTTGCCATAGCGCGGGCGAAATATCCTGTTCCGGCGCCATAGTCGAGTATCTTGCCTCTCTTGGTCTGTGTCAAGCGCTCGACGAGCCTTGTCTTGCGGCGCAACATGATGCGGCGTACAAGGTGGTAGAGTTTGTTGGTTATGCCTTTGTTCGTGTCGCTGTGCGAAATGTAGGTTGGTGATTCATAATATCGTCCAATCTCATTTTCGTCAGGGAAGTCTTGTGTAAAGGTGAAATGGCAATCGCAACATTCATAGATGTCAAATGTTTCTCCGGTGGCAAAAAAGTCTTTGCATGCAAAACGCTTTTTTATGGCGCAGCTTTTGCACAGGGGGCATTTGTCGTGGTTGATGATTATCATTGTCTTCTTTCGTGTTTCGCCAGAGCACACTCTTCCGTAATATGTTACAAAAATATACCATTTACGGCTAAATTGTTCTTCTTTTTTGGAGTTTTGTGTTAAAAAACGGATAAAATCACTTTTTTTAACATTTGGATAGCGATTTATTTAGTAAATTCGCAACATTAAAACAAAAAATGGAGATAAAGAGATGGGAAAGTTGCTTCGTTCTGAAAATAAAAAGATAGCAGGTGTCTGCGCCGGTCTGGCCGAGCATTTCGGCTGGAAGAATGTCGGTAATGTCCGTCTTGTGTGGTTTTTGCTTGCGATACTGGGTCTTGGCGCTCCTGTGTTGTTCTATCTGATTCTGTGGTTCCAGCTGCCAACAAAGACGAGAGTGGAAAAGATGAACTTTGAAGAGAGAATGAACAGACGTTTGGGACGATAAATCTTTTAAATGTATAAAAACAGTGGCTGGATGTGCACATCCAGCCACTGTTTTGTTATCCTTGTTTTAATCGACAATTTCTCCAAGTAGGGTGGCTGCTGTGGAACCGGTAACCTTTACTTTTACAAAGTCACCGATCTTGTAGTCCTTACGGTCGAATACTGCTGTTCGGTTCTGCTCGGTGCGGCCAAAGAACTGCTCCTTTGAGCGTTTTGACACGCCTTCAATCAGCACTTCGTATGTATTGCCAATACAGTTGCGGTTGTTGTTTGCCGAGCACTCCTGCTGCAGAGCGATGATTTCGTTGAGACGGCGCACTTTTTCGCTGTCTTCAATGTCGTCCTTCATGTGTCTGCTGGCGAATGTGCCGGGGCGTTCTGAATATTTGAACATGAAAGCTGCGTCGTATGAGCAGTATCTCATCAGCGACAGTGTCTCCTGGTGGTCCTCTTCGCTCTCACCACAGAAGCCGGCGATGATGTCGGTCGAGAGTCCGCAGTCGGGGACAATGCGGCGTATGGCCTCAATTCGGTCAAGATACCACTCGCGTGTATATTTGCGGTTCATGGCCTTGAGCATAGTGTTGCTTCCGCTCTGCACGGGCAAATGAATACTCTTGCAAACATTGGGTTCTTCGGCGATAACCATCAATGTCTCGTCGCTCATGTCTTTGGGGTGCGATGTGGTGAACCTGATGCGTGTCTGCGGGGCGTGCTGTGCAACACGGCGCAGCAGTTGGGGGAATGTCACATCCTCGCCGTTTTCGCCGATGAAATGGTAGGAATTTACATTCTGTCCCAATAATATGATCTCCTTGAAGCCTTTTGCTACAAGGTCGTCTACTTCGTTCATGATGCTCTGTATGTCGCGGCTTCTCTCGCGGCCGCGTGTGTAGGGAACTACGCAGTAGTGGCAGAAGTTGTTGCAACCTCGCATGATGGAGATATAGCCCGAAACCTTGCCGCTGCATATGCGCATTGGGATTACATCGCGGTATGTCTCGGTTGTTGACAGTTCTATGTTCATCGCTGCGTGTCCAAGTTCGGCTTGTGCGATAAGTTCGGGCAGCGACAGGTATGTGTCGGGGCCGGCAACTATGTTTACCTTGTAATTCTTGATGAGTTCTTCCTTGACGCGCTCGGCCATGCAACCTACCACGCCAATCATGGTGCTCTTGCCACGGCGTGCGGCATTGAGCTGGTCGAGTCGGCCGTATATCTTTTGCTCTGCGTTGTCGCGTATTGAGCAAGTGTTCAGCAGGATGAGGTCGGCGTTGTCGATATTGTCGCATACCTCATATCCGGCAACCTTCAGGATGGAGCCGATCACTTCGCTGTCGGCAACATTCATCTGGCAGCCGTATGTCTCAATGAATAATTTCTTGTCGTTTTTCACTGTTGTTTCGGTTTTTATATCGGTTGCGAAGATAGTGATAAAAAATGAAACATTGGATAAAAAGCAGCCCAAGCATTTTAACTGCTATGATTTTAAGTATTATTTTACTTATTATTTTGATATTTACCGGCAATTTATGTAATTTTGTGGGTTGTAGAACGTGTTTTCGCGTGCTGTATTGCAATTTTGTGAATTATGAGTGACGGTGTTATAATTATCCCTACATACAACGAGAAAGAGAATATTGAGCGCATGATACGTACGCTCATGGCTCTTGAGCACGAATTTGATGTGCTTGTGGTTGACGACGGCTCTCCCGATGGAACTGCTACCATTGTGAAGAATTTGATGGAGGTCTTTGTCGGCAGGGTGCATATTATTGAGCGTGCCGGTAAACTGGGACTTGGAACTGCCTATGTAGCGGGTTTCAAATGGGCTCTGGAGAAAGGGTATGAGTATATCTTTGAGATGGATGCAGATTTCTCGCATAATCCCGATGATGTGCCTTTGCTTTATGAGGCCTGTGCTAAGGATGGTTATGACTTGTCGGTGGGTAGCCGTTATGTGACGGGTGTGAATGTGGTCAACTGGCCTATGGGACGCGTGCTGATGTCCTACTTTGCATCAAAGTATGTGCGTTTCATTACCCGACTGCCGGTGTATGACACTACGGCTGGTTTCAACTGCTACAGACGCAAGGTGCTTGAGACAATTGACCTTGACAATATACGTTTCAAGGGCTACGCGTTCCAGATAGAGATGAAATTTACCACTCACAAGTGCGGTTTCAAGATAAAGGAGGTTCCGGTAATCTTTGTGAACAGAGTACTTGGAACATCAAAGATGAGTGGCGGTATATTCAGTGAGGCATTCTTCGGAGTCATAAGATTGAAGGTGAGCAGCTGGTTCCGCAAATATCCAAAGGTAAAATAAAAGAATTATATAATGGCAAACAATACAAACAAGGAGTTTGAGAAGGTGTTGGCGGTGTGCCGCGAGTTGTTCAGCAAGAAACTTTACGACTACGGCGCGTCGTGGCGTATAATGCGTCCCGAGTCGTTGACCGACCAGATTTTTATTAAGGCGAAGCGTATTCGCAACCTTGAG
>JAFOCD010000210.1 GCA_017381475.1 Bacteroidaceae bacterium | reverse complement strand
TTGGCAAGCGTAACATCAAACAGTTGCACGAAGCAATGCCCTACATCGAACTTCATCCACTCGTCAAAGACATCGCACATGAACTGTCCATATCCTTTTGCCGACACCGACCAGGGTGCTTCAACGGCATTCTCTTCGTCGGGCGAGACAATCAGCGGGCGTTTTCCCGGCCTTTCTATCACATACTCCACAACAGGCAGGAACTGCATGAAGCGGTTGATTGAACGCAAGAACTTGTAGACCTCGGCACCGCGTCCCTCGCTACGGGCATTAACGGTGGAGAGGATATTGAACTCGACACCGGTGCGCGCCATCAGTTCCGCGCCCTTCATCACACGGGCGAAGGTTGGCGCGCCGCCACAATCGCGTCGGAAGGCATCATGTATATCCTCGGGACCGTCGAGCGACAGGCCAATGAGGAAGTCATTATCCTTGAAGAAGCTGCACCAGTCATCGTTGAGCAGGATGCCGTTCGTCTGCAGGGTGTTCTCTATCTGCTTGCCACCGGCATATTTCTTCTGCAGTTCCACCGCCTTGCGGAAGAACGGAAGCCCTGCCATCAATGGCTCGCCGCCATGCCAGCAGAAACTGATGGTCTGCTGCGATGCGCCCTCGATGTACTGCCTGATGTATGCCTCAAGCAGTTCGTCGCTCATGCGCGGCATTGCTCCGCTGTAAATTTCGCTCTTGTCGCGGTAGTAGCAATAGTGGCAGTCGAGGTTGCACGCCGAGCCTATGGGCTTCACCATTGTCCCGAATGCCGGTGCACGCCTCATCTTGGCAACATCGGCAAGGTGCAGATTGTTCTTCTTGTTACTTTTCACTTGCTATAAATTTTTCCTCGCCATACTGCTGCTGCAATTTCACGAGTTTCTCTTTCAACTGCGCTGTAATTTCCTCGGTTCCGGGCTTGCCGTAGATATTGTTGAGTTCGTGCTTGTCGTTCTCAAGGTCAAAGAGTTCCCAAACGCCATCGTCATAGAAATGGATGAGTTTGTAACGCTCGGTACGAACACCAAGGTGACGCTTCACGGCATGTTCATCGGGGTATTCATAGTAGTGATAATAGATACCGTCGCGGTTCGGCTCCCACTTCTCGCCCTTGAGCACAGGAAGGAACGATGTACCGTGGATGTCCGATGGAACTTCCACGCCTGCGAGTTCAAGGAATGTTGGGGCATAGTCAATGTTCTGTACCATTTCCATAGCCTCGCCCTTTGCACCGCCAGGCAAGCGCACGATAAGCGGTGTGCGGAATGACTCCTCGTACATCCAGCGTTTGTCGAACCATCCATGCTCGCCCATGTAGAAGCCCTGATCGGATGTGTAGACGATGAGTGTGTTGTCCATAAGCCCCTCGGCCTCGAGATAATCGAGCACACGGCCAACATTGCGGTCAACAGATGTTATCACGCGCAGATAGTCGCGCATATACTGCTGGTATTTCCATGCATCAAGTTCCTTGCCTGTGAGACCGGCAGCCTTGAACTTTTCAATCACAACATCATAGTGCGCATCCCAAGCCTTCTTCTGCTCGGGGTTCATATTGTTGTATATGCGGCGTCCCCATGCCTCCAAATCGGGGCGGCTGTGGATTGTGCCGCCCTTGTCGGCCATCTTCAAGTCATAGACGATGTCCATATCCTTGCTGATTGACATCTTCTGAATCTTCGCGGCCTCACGGGTCTCGTAGTTGTCGAAGAATGTCTCGGGCAACGGGAAGTTACTGTCGGCAAAGAGTTCAAGGTCGCAGGTATCGGGCATCCATGTACGGTGAGGTGCCTTGTGGTGCAACAACAGACAGAATGGTTTGCTTGCATCGCGGCCGCTCTCGAGCCAGTCAAGGGCAAGGTCGGTTGTCACATTTGTGGCATAACCCTCGCGCTGTATCTTCTCGCCATTGCGTATGAAGGTGGGGTTATAGTAATCGCCCTGACCAATGAGTATATCCCAATGGTTGAAACCTGTAGGATCGGATGTAAGGTGCCACTTTCCTATCACAGCAGTTTCATAACCCTGTTGCTGCAACAGTTTAGGGAAAGTCTGCTGGCTACCGTCGAACGAAGAGCTGTTGTCGGTGAAACCGTTGGCGAGGCTGTGCTTGCCGGTGAGCATGCACGCACGCGAGGGACCACTGATTGAGTTCGCTACGAAACTGTTTGTAAAACGCAGACCGTCGGCAGCAATGCGGTCGATATTAGGTGTGCGTATGAATGTGGTATCGTAGGCACTGATTGTCTGGTATGAGTGGTCGTCGCACATTATGAAAAGGATATTCATGGGCTCGGCAGCCTTCTCCTTGACCGGTGCCTCCTGAGGCTTTGATGCATTCTTTGCACCACCGCCACACGCTGCCACCAACGGGAGCACCGCTGCACCGGCCATTGAAAGACCGATGATTTTTTTTGTCTTGTCGTAAAAGTTGTTCATATCTTGTCTGTTTTTCTTATTTCCCGGAATCGCCTCGTGCAGCATTACAAAAACAGCCGCAGAGTGTACAATGCGAAGATATAATAAAATATTGAAATATTTTTGAAATTAAATATTTTTAGTCTTTGGGCATAAAAAAACACCGGTTGCGATTGAACGCAACCGGTGCAATATATTCGAGGGAGAGAACATCAATCCTTCCAACCGAGAGCCGAAGCACCAAGCACGGCTGCATCGGCACCGGGAAGTGAAGACTTCAGAACCTTCACCTTGTCTCTCCACAAGAACACCACATTCTCGTTCATGTGTTTGCGGATTGGCTCGAGCAACAGTTCTCCGGCATTTGCCAAGCCACCGAAGAGGATAATTGCC
>JAFOCD010000209.1 GCA_017381475.1 Bacteroidaceae bacterium | reverse complement strand
TTAAATGGAACCAAATGGATCCGATTACGCTGACGGAGCTGTGATATGCAAGACATCACGAATATAACAAACTATTCGACCATTCTTTCAGACGGAGATTATTCCGTTGAATGGGCGATAGACATAGGTGATGCCGGGCGTTTGATTGATAATGTCGGCGATTACATCACATTCTCCCGTCCGGGGACTCCAGATCCTGTTCGTTTGCTTTTATCGTCAGCTGGAGCCGAGAACGGATATCGTGAAGATATGCTTATTTCTGTAACGATAACGAACTCGATGTTCAGCGGTTCTCCCGAACTCGGCAAGGCCGTGTCGGCAGAGATAGATGTCGAGATGAGGCTCCCTGTTGCAAGCATACCGAGGAGAGCCGCCATTAGGGCTTACAACAGAATCTTTAATGCTTCGTTGACGAGCGGGTGGATAGAACAAGGCACATTTTACATAGATACCAGAGAGATAACCAAAAATCTCCACGGAGACGATATCATAAAGCTCCACGGCTATGATGCTATGCTGATGACCGAACAGGCTTATGTTTGGACTTTACAAGCTCCGGCAACGGACATTGATGTTGTCAGGGACATAGCAAACCAGCTCCAATTCGATGTTGACCAGAGGACAATAGATATTATGACCAACGGGTACACAGTAGATGTGGAGCAAGTCGGAACTTACACGATGCGTGAAGTTCTTGCGTATTTGGCTGGAGCTTATGCGGGTTCATTTATAATATCTCCGCAAAACGAATTAAGACTCGTCCAGCTCGTTACACCGCCGGGCGAGACGAATTATCTGGCAACCGAAGAAGGCGGCATCGTTTACGCAATATTGTTCGGTGCGGATAAGATCCTCGTTTAAAGAGGTGATTCAATGGCTAACACAGCGGCAACTTTTAACATTAATCAGAATGCGGCCGATTATACCGTAGGCGACAACCTCGGCACTTATTCGGGAGTTAACCTTTGGCTCTCCGATGACTCGGCCGACCAACTTACGCCCGAAGAGATCAATGATGTCGTTCCGGGCGGTACATTTACGAAGCAAGTCGATGAAGATGGAAATCCGATAATCCTCGGCTACAAATCGAACCCGTGGAGCAATTCAGGCCGTGTTCTTGACATCGTTAATCCATTTGGAACTGTTGCGATGGCAAGCGACATCCTTCGTGCTTTAAGACAAACGAACGGAATCGCTCTCAACTATTCTCCATTCGATGCGGATGCGTTAATCCCGCCTCATTTTGAACTCGGTGATGCCGTAGTGATAAACAATGACCATCACGGCATCTACGGATTCAACACGAAGGCAAGCCGATTGCCGAAGAGCAATATTAATGCTCCGGCAGACGAAGAAATTGACCACGAATATCCGTTCAGATCCGATGTCAAGTCAAGACAACTGACGAGGAAATTCGACTCGATTCAATCGCAGTTTATCGTTCAGGCGGGAAAGATATCCGCTAAAGTGTCGAGAGTGGGCGAGAATGAATCGCACACATTCGGATGGTCGCTGACCGAGAACGGATTCTATATCAATAATGGTGAAGTGCGAGCCGATGGCACGGATCTATTCAGTTTCGATTCATCAGGATTGCACATCAAAGGTGATATTGAAGCTGATACAGGGCATATCGGTGGTAGCGGTGGATTTACCATTCAGAGTGGGAAATTGTATTCAGGCAAATCCTCATACAGTTCTTCGGCCAACGGTGTTTACATTGGCACGGATGGCATTTCGCTTGGGAGCGGATTCAAGGTTTCAAGCGGTGGAAGTCTCACGGCAACAAGCGGGACATTCGGAAGTTTAAGCGTTAGCAATGGGAACACAAAAGGCTCTTACTACGGCAATTTAAGTAATTGTGGCGGTAGTGTATCAGGCGGTTGCTCCATATCAGGAACGGGTTACAGTATGGGTGGCATTGCCAATTCTATCGGTTCGCTTGAGAATCGTGTTTCCGCAATATATGCAGACTATATAAACACAAATAACTTGAGTTCAAAAATTGCCTCTCTTGGTGGGGTAACAATAACGAACTTAACAGTTACCAATGGTGTTGCTCTTGGCGGGCGGCAAGCCCAATGGACATATAATAGCGATATAGGCCATTACATACTAATATCTTGAGGGTTAATGTATGGACTTACTACAAACAATCGTCCTCACTTTAGAGGATATAGAAGTACACGGCTCGGAAAATATGAGCAAACTGTTAGGGTGCATTCAAGCACTCAACGAATTTATAAATCAGCAAGAAACTACACCTAACGAAGAAGAGGACGGTGGTAACAGCTAATGGCAGACAAATCAATTTTTGACCTCACGCTACAAAGCACTTTTGGGGTCAATGACAGGCTAGTGGTCGGCAACTATGCCAATAATGATGCCGAGGCCATCTTGGGGCAGACACTTATCAGTTTGCTTACAACGGCATTGGACGGACACGGTGGCATTCAAAGCATCGCAAAAACATCATCTTCAGGAACAAATCCTGTGGTTGACACTTACACGATAACTTATGCCGATGCAAGCACAAGTACATTCACGATCACAAACGGCCTTAAAGGCGATACCGGGGCACAGCCTTATGTTTATTTAAGATGGGCACACGAATGTACAGGAACACCGCCTGTTCCGTCATCGTGGTCGAGTACAACTTCCGAACCTGACGATTGGATAGGCATAGGCACAGGCACTTCCTCGTCTCCCCCGACAAATGTCAATTCTTATAAGTGGTATAAGTATAAAGGCGAAACAGGAGCAACGGGTATAGCCGCCGCAATAACCACGCAGACCGTGCGTTATCAGGCCTCCACAAGCGGTACAACAGTTCCGTCAGGAACGTGGTCAAGTACAATTCCGTCCGTTGCTCAAGGTTCTTACCTCTGGACAAGAACAGTCCTTAATTTCAATGACGGCACAACGGTCACATCTTATTCCGTTGGCAGAATGGGCATTGACGGTTCAGGTGCGGTTTCGACTGTTAACAATGTCGGTGTTGATTCAGGCACAACGAACATCACTCTGACAGGCGGTGACATCGCTCTTAATTCAACAAATCCGGCAAATGTCGCAGTTGTGACCGATGCTAACGGCAAGTTCGCTCCCGCAAACATCTCCGCAACAGAACTTAATATGTTAAGCGGAGCAAGCGGAAACATACAGAATCAGATAACTGCAAATCTGATGTATATGCGTTCCGTCACAGTCGCAACAAGCGGGTGGACAGCGGGAACTCTGACATCAGCAAGCGGAACGGCATACACCTATTATTACGAGGTTTCCGTGACGAATATGACCGCAAATGACTTTGTTGACATCAGCAATATGGGTTCAGCTTCGTCCTATGAAGGCAATTACGCAGTTGAGAGTTTGAGCGGGAAGTTCCGTATTTGGGTTGCTTCAGAACCCACGGCAAGCACAACTTGGTATGTATATTACAAGGTCGGTATGACCGCAACAACTTAATTTTAAGGAGATAAGACAATGAAGTATGTAGTTTCAAGAATGACAACCGATGCAAACAATGTTGTAACACAGACACTCGTTTCCAACTATGACGGCACTCTTGAGGGCAGACAGAGAGCGGAAGCAGACTTCCACACACAGCTTGCCGATGCCGCAACAAAAGTCCGCACTTCGGGTAGACTTGCAGATGGAGCGATTCTGCTGACAAACGAAGGGCAGATTCTGAAACAGGAGTTTTATGTTCCTGTAGCGGTAGAGGTTGAGGAGTAATGGTTAAGGAAAAGCCACAAGAGGCTCTTGATTTTCCCTTTCCTTATTATGCGTATGCAGAAAAAAACCTAACTATTCCCGCCACTTCGGAGAATTATTTGACATTAACTTTTTCCGAATCTGTGTATGGTTGGGAGAACTTAATGATTACTGCGTCAGCCCAAGCGGCTAGCCTTTATGTCAACATCCAAGCCGTAGATGGCACAACCGCACAAATAAGGGTTTGGAATTATTCTTCTTCACAAACGGCACTAATCCGAGTGATGGCATTACTGCCTTTTAATGGGACAATATCACTCTCTTGAGGTATTGTAATGGTTAATGAAAACATAAAACCAAGCAACGATTTTGCTGTACCATATTATGCATATGCGACAATGTCAGCGGTATCTGTTGCCGCAAACTCGTATGTCAATAAAACATTGACTTTCTCATCATCAGTAAGTTGGTCAAAAATTGTCATAACTGCGGAATTCCAAGCAAATGGGGCGATGGTGAACATTACACCATACAGCGATACTGTGGCATATGTTACTGTGGTCAATCACAAGACCTCGGCTATAAGTGGGACTTTAAGAGTCAGAGCGTTGATGCCGGCAAATGTAACAATGTCTCTTTCGTGAGGTGAATATATGGTTAATGAAGTTAAAACAAAAGCACCGTCAAGCCCTCTGCCTTATTATGCTTATGCTGATTTGAATATGACTTGGAATACTTCAGCAACCCAAATGTATAAAACAGTAACTTTTTCAGCTTCTATAGATTGGGGGGCTATGTTTATTAAGGCACTTTACCAAAACTATAATACATCCGCTCCTTGTGAAGTTAATGTTCGCCCTGTTGATGATACGCATTGTTATATTCACATTCGCAATCAAAAAAAGGTCGCTACAGGCGGTCTTTTAAGAGTAATGGCATTAGTTGACAGGCCTGTCACTATGACGATTTCTTAAAGGGAGCGTGATGCTCAATGACAATACCTGAAAGAGCCGCACAGATTGCTGTGCAGATAGCGAATGATGACAGGCACGGCTATTCACAGGCGAACCGATACGGGACGCTTGAGGGCGGGGACTTTGATTGTTCAAGCCTTGTGATTTACTGTTATGACCGTGCCTTCATGGAATTCGGCATCGCACCGATTCCGAAAACTGCGGGGGCAAGCTACACAGGCAATATGTTGGCGGGATTCACAAGGTGCGGATTCAAATCGTTCCGTGATGACCACGGTTCAGGCCTTCAGGTGGGCGATGTCTTACTGAACGAAGCACGGCACACGGCCATTGTCTGCTCCGTAAATCCTGTCAAGGTTGTTAACGCAAGGGGAGACATTGACGGTGTGGCCGGAGACAGCACAGGCACAGAAATCAGGATTCAGCCTTATTGGTCTTATCCGTGGGATTGGGTGCTTCGGTACGAACCGAAGACGGCCGTGACGAAAGTTGAATCCGCAACAGAATCAAACACGGTCGGTCAGCAGATGGCCGACAAAATAATAGCGAACCGAAGATGGCCGACACTCAAGCTGTACAGTAAAGGCGAATGGGTCAAGGTCTTACAGGCGATGCTTAATGCCGAGAACAATGCGGGTCTTGAAGTGGATGGAGAGTTCGGGGTCTTCACCTATTCTGCCGTGAACAAGTTTCAGACCGCTCACGGCCTTGAGCGAGACGGCATCGTTGGCGAGAAAACATGGGGAGAG
>JAFOCD010000023.1 GCA_017381475.1 Bacteroidaceae bacterium | reverse complement strand
TGCTGAGCCATTGCAGTTGTGCCTAAACCGAGTACAACTGCCAAAACCAATAAAATTTTCTTCATAATAATTCAATATTTAGGTTTCAAAATTAAATAATCACAAATGTCATATTCTATATTAGTGCAATTCGCCGAATTTAACTTAATATAAAGTTGAATACAAGGGTCGTAAATTCCCCCCCCCTCAGCAAGTTACAAAAATTATTTGGTTATAAACGACTGTATGGCAAATGTTTTCACTCGCAAATATATGCAAAACTACGGAATAAAACAACAGTCAACATCGCTTTAAGACTGTTTGTCGCACCATATTTGCTTGTATCAACGGCAGTTTAATGGCAAACTTTTTCGGAGCAATGGATTTGAATTTAATTCTGCGACTGATGGTGGCCTGCGTGCTTGCTGCGGTTGTCGGCTACGATCGAGAGTATCGTGCAAAAGATGCAGGTTTGAAAACCCATTTTCTCGTTGCGCTCGGCAGTGCACTCTTTATGATCATCTCGCGCTATGGATTTGGTGATTCGACGCAGGTCGATTTCAGCCGTGTCGCGGCACAGGTAGTTAGTGGCATAGGCTTCATCGGTGCAGGCACGATCATCTTCCAAAAGCAGATTGTGCGAGGGCTGACCACAGCCTCAAGTCTATGGGCGACATCGGGCATCGGAATGGCGGCAGGAGCAGGATTGTATGCCATTGCCGTGTCGGCTACCCTATTGACACTGATCGGGTTGGAGGCATTTGGATATCTCCTCAAAAAGTTCGGAGCGCGACGAATTTACATATCGGTACTTGTCAATAACAAACAGACGGCTCAAAGGGTCTACTTCGATCTGAAAAAGGTCGGTTACCAGATTCTATCCTATGAATTAAGCCTGGTGGATAAGGCTGACGGATACCGTGTTGCGATTGTTGTACGCTCGTTGGTCGGCAACGATGAGGAGGGATTTATCGAGGTTCTGCACACCAATCCCGACATTACGGTCGAACAGGTCGAATAAAAGTGCAGAAAATCGCGTTTGCCACAACAAAAAACTATGTTTTTTAGGCTTGAAAAGTTGTTGATTCGCGAAATAAATTGTAAATTTGCAGGAATTATTTGATCAACAATGAACAACGAATTGGAAAACGTAAAGCAACACGCCGAGGAAGAGTATTCGGCTTCCAGTATTCAGGTGTTGGAAGGTCTTGAAGCGGTACGCAAAAGACCCGCAATGTATATTGGTGATGTGGGCGAAAAGGGTCTGCACCACTTGGTTTATGAGGTAGTCGACAACTCGATCGACGAGGCTCTGGCGGGTTATTGCACCGACATCAAGGTAACCATCAACGAGGACGACTCGATTACCGTCGAGGATAACGGTCGAGGCATCCCCACCGATATGCACGAGAAAGAGGGCAAGTCGGCTCTCGAAGTCGTTCTGACGGTGCTGCACGCTGGCGGTAAATTCAATAAGGACAGTTATAAAGTATCGGGCGGTCTGCACGGTGTAGGTGTATCGTGCGTTAACGCACTTTCGGTCAAGCTGATTGCCGAGGTGCACCGTAATGGCAATATCTACCGTCAGTCGTACAGCAAGGGTACTCCCACTTCGGCTATGGAGGTAGTTGGCAAGATCGACACCACGGGTACGATCGTGACCTTCAAGCCCGATGGCGATATCTTCATCACGACCGAGTATAAGTATGATATTTTGGCAGCGCGTCTGCGCGAATTGGC
>JAFOCD010000208.1 GCA_017381475.1 Bacteroidaceae bacterium | reverse complement strand
CCGTGGGATAACGGCGGACATCTTGGCGACTATGATGTAGAATAATAGAGTAAAAACAATATAAATAAATTTTAGAACAATGAAGACTAAGTATTTAGCTTTTGCGGCAGCGGCCTTGATGCTTGCAAGCTGCTCGAACGATGAGGATTTTGTTCCACAGAACGACCTCAAGGACACTCCCATCACTGTTACGGCAGATGTGGCGGATTTGAAAACCCGTGCCGGATACGATACTGAGAATCTGCCCGCCAAATTCTACCTGACTGTGACACAGACAGAGGAAGTATCTCAGTACAACTACACCAATGTGGAAATGACGAAAGGCAGTGGTAATAACTACACTCCTTCCGACAATATTTTATGGAAGGATTCTGGCCGTACTCCGTTTGTCAGTGCCTATACTACTGCCGATGCCACTTTCACCGTACAGACTGACCAGAGCACAGCGGAAAATGTCATTGCAAGTGACTTGCTCGGTGCGGTGAGCACCACGGATGGTGATGTAACCATCAGCGGCAACAATATCAGTGTCCGTTTCCGTCACCTTCTCTGCAAGCTCGATGTTACATACTCTTGGGGAACAGAGTTTGGCGATGTTACCAAAAGCATCAAGAGTGTGGAATATCAGGGTTTCGGTACGGATGTAACCCTCGACCGTGCTGCTTGTACCATTTCTGGCGGAACAACCACAGACTACATTAAGGCATACATAAGTGATTCTACTTCCGAAGCCATCTTCGCACCACAAACTGGTAGTCTGAAACTTGTAATCACGGCTTTGATTGACAATGTGGAGCGTATATTCTCGCTCAATGTCACTGTGCCAACCGGTGGTTTTGTAAGCGGTAATCGTTATACCATGAATGTTGCCATCGGTGGAACTGCAACCCAAACAGGTGAAATGAAGATTTCCAAAGGATGGGAAACCGGTGATGCCAATGGCGAAGAGGAAGGTACAAATGGAAATATGGAAACTAACTGATAAATGAAGGAGACAATGAAGACCTATAAATATATTGCACTTGCGGTTTTCGCCCTCAGCTTCACTGCCTGCTCACAGGACGACGACTTTACACCGCAGCAGGAGGACATCGTAAAGATTGCCTCTGCCAACATTGCTACCGAGGTGCAGACCCGTGTCAATACCCTCGAAGACGGAACATTATGGGAGAATGCCGACCAGATTCTCTTGGTAAACAATAGCCGCACTACCAAGAACAGCGGTACTTATACGGCTACCGTCACCACAGGCGATAACTCTACCACTACTTGGCAACTTACTAACGGAACCGTGCTTTACACATCGGGCACCAATGACTTCACCGCTTACTATCCAGCTGTGACAGAAGCAGACTACACCCTGCCAACAGACCAAAGTACAGTGGCAGGAATCAAGTCGGCCGACCGTATGGTAGCCACTACTAACGGTGTAGCCAAAGGTGATGCCGTAGCACTCAGCTTTGAGCGTCAGAATGCAAAGATAACGATTACCCCTACTTTAAACACACAGTATGAGGGCAAGACAATCAGCGACATCACAGATTTCAAGATTGGCGAAATCACTCCTTATTTGCCTGAGAATGGTACTGCTTACACAGCCATCCTTGAGCCATTGGAAACAGGTTTCACCGTAACTCTTACTGTTGGTTCGGATAATTTGACAGCAACATCAACCACTGCACTCGAAGCCGGCAAGCACTATACTTTCAGCCTCACCGTAGGTAAGGAGGCTTTGACTATTGACAAGGTCAACGTAACACCATGGACTGAAATACCTGTCACCGGAGTGGAATCAGAGGAATATTTCTCGCCTTATGTGGATGCCACTTCTTTG
>JAFOCD010000207.1 GCA_017381475.1 Bacteroidaceae bacterium | reverse complement strand
TTACACAGATCGACTGCGAGATGAGCTTCGTAGAGCAGGAGGATGTGATTTCACTCTTCGAGGGCATGGCAAAGCACCTGTTCAAGACAATCCGTGGCGTGGAACTCACCGAGGCATTCCCACGCATGACATGGCACGATGCAATGAAGTACTATGGTTGCGACAAGCCCGATACTCGTTTCGAGATGAAGTTCGTTGAGCTCATGGACATAATGAAGGGTCATGGATTCCCTGTGTTCGATAGTGCAGAGTACATTGGAGGTATCTGCGCAAAGGGTGCAGCTACATACACACGCAAGCAGCTCGATGCGTTGGCCGACTTTGTCCGCCGTCCACAGATTGGCGCAAAAGGTATGGTCTATGCACGTGTTGAGGCAGACGGTACAGTGAAATCAAGCGTTGACAAATTCTATACACAGGAGGTACTGCAGGCTATGAAGGCTGCCTTCAATGCCGAGCCGGGTGACCTTATCCTCATCCTCAGCGGTGACGACACAATGAAGACACGCAAGCAGCTTTGCGAGCTCCGTCTCGAGGTTGGTAATCAGCTTGGCTTGCGCGACAAGAACAAGTTCTCTTGCCTGTGGGTTGTAGACTTCCCACTCTTCGAGTATAGCGAGGAAGAGGGTCGTTACATGGCTATGCACCACCCATTCACATCACCAAAGCCCGAGGATATTCCTCTGCTCGATACCGACATGGGTGCCGTGCGTGCAAATGCATACGACATGATCATCAACGGTGTTGAAGTTGGTGGCGGTTCAATCCGTATCTACGACAGCGCACTGCAGAACAAGATGTTCGAGCTCCTTGGCTTCACACCGGAGCGCGCACAGCAGCAGTTCGGCTGGTTGCTCGACGCCTTCAAGTATGGTGCGCCTCCTCACGGTGGTCTTGCTTACGGTCTCGACCGTTGGGTGAGCCTCTTCGCAGGTCTCGACTCAATCCGCGACTGCATCGCGTTCCCCAAGAACAACTCAGGCCGCGACACAATGATTGACGCTCCTTCGGTTCTCGAGCCCGAGCAGTTGACAGAACTCAATATCGTTGTTGACATCAAGGAAAAGTGATTAAAAAGCTAAACTACTGTGTTACGCTTGTTTTTGCTGTGAGTCATTTAGGAATACTAAACTCCTCACTTCAAAAACTTCACAAGCCGGTTGCCTTTGGCGAGCCTTGGCTGCACTCGTTACGAAATGCTAAAGCAAGCTTTACATTTCACTCGTTTGCACAAGCCTTGTATTTTACCATTTTATCTCACTTTTCGAAGATTGGAATTACATAAGAGAATGTCATCCCGAGCGTAAGCGAAGGATCTCTGATACAATACTTACAAAACAATGAGGATAACCTAGGGTTATCCTCATTGTTTTGTAAGTATCATTGCGCTCAAAATCATTGTAGCGTTGTGGAATAGCAAATTCAAGTTGTCATAGACAAAAAGTGTGTAAATCAGTATGTACCTTTTTTACTATGTTATTAGTGTTTAACTGCTATATTAAGACGATTAAAGTCTTTCGATTACAAAATCACTAGTGCCAGCACCCGAATTAATACCATATTCTTGCTTAAGCCATTCTTTTAATTGAGTTAGATTTGGGGTACTATTCTGTACAAATGTTTTTGTAAGACCTGCAGGTTGTGAAGAAGTTTTTTTTGTTGTTACTTTGTAAGTTGCCATAGTATTTTTTTAAAAAATAATACCTACTCTTTTTAGGATTTTCGGTGTCCTCCTCTGTTATATTTAATTTATTTATTGACTACAGGACGTAAAGGCAGACCTTCGCATCTTGCAGTACCATCGACACATTCAATAAGCCCTGTTTCATCTCTATAAACAAAGAAACATGCCCAAGTTGTAATTCTTCTTGAAATTTCAGAAGTCCAATACCACATACTCAAGTGTGAATTTGGAACATTGGAATATTCATATCCTGCAGCCGGTAAGTAAATTCTATTTCCATTCAACTTAGATTCTCCAACGTAACCTATGATGTTTTTACCATTTACAGCGAAAAACACTTTTACAAAATGTTATGTTGAGCGAATCGGTCGCTCACAGAGCAAATATAGAAAGGATTTTTTGGAAAAACAACACTCACAAGGGTATTGTGCGATTCAATACACTGCAATGGTAAAAAATATTTGTACAGCCAATTTGCTAGTTGTGTGCAAATATTTCAAAGAACGGTTAACTTACTTTTGTTGGACAGTAGTGGGTCTCCGTCATTTATGTGCATATGGATTTTCCTAATACATGTAGGGAAATCCATATGCACATATAGGCTTTTGGATTTTGTAACTTGGTGTTGATGTGGTAATTTTGTATTGTTGTTTTAGTCAATTAACCACTAAAAATAAAATACTATGAAAAAAACAGTTCTAAAATCAATGTTCATGCTATTGCTGTGCTTGCTGTCGGCAACGGCCAATGCTGGCAGACGCACCGAGAATGTGTTCTGCTGTGACAGTATCTATTACTATATTGAAGAGGGTAGTGCTATAGTGACCTATAAAGGTGACTTCAGCGATTCATATAACGAGTATTCTGGTGATATTGTAATTCCTTCAAGGGTCAACGGGTATAATGTCGCGGGAATTGATGGCAATGCATTCCAGGGTTGTTACGGAGTGCGTACGGTATATATTCCAGGCAGTGTGAAGTGGATTGGTGGATGTGCGTTTGACGGATGTGAAGGACTCACAAAGGTGACCATGGAAGAGGGTGTTGAGAGTATCGGCATTTGGGCATTCCGTTTTTGCAAATCATTGACCGAGATAAATCTTCCAAGCACAATCACCTCGATTGATGCAAGTACTTTCCAGAGTACGCCGATAGAGAAAATTACTATAGGCTACAATTTTGGAAAACTTGTTGCCACATACTTCAATAGCACCATCAAGGAGGTGGTTCTCTATGGTAATGCAAAGGAGATTAAAACAGATGCTTTCAGAAACTGTAAGCTATTGGAGAAGATTACAATCGGTGACTGTGTGAAATCTATCGGCAAGGAAGCGTTCTATGGTTGCGTAAGCCTTACCGAGGTAACCATTCCGTCGAGCGTGGAGTATATTGGCGAAGGTGCTTTCCGCTACTGCTCTGGGATTGAGAAAGTGGTTCTGAATGAGGGCTTGAAGACAATCTGTGCAAGTGCATTCCGCAACGACTCGTCACTTGTGGTCCTGGATTTACCCGCAAGTGTTGATAGTGTAGGTGTTTCGGCTTTTGAAAGTTGTGTCATGTTGAAGAGTGCGACCTTGGATGGTAAACTACAGTTTATTTCCAATTCAATGTTCAAGAACTGTTCAAGCCTTGAGAGTGTATCTTTCTCGCAGAACAAGGACAGTATAGCAACTTCGGCTTTTGAGAACTGTCTCTCACTGTCAAGTGTGAGAATTCCTGATAATGTCCGCCACATCGGCAACAAGTGCTTCATGAACTGTGTATCGCTTGAGAGTGCAGTGCTCGGTAGGGAGCTCATGAAAATCGGTGATGATGCTTTCTCGGGCGACAGTCTGTTGAAGAGCGTTGATATACCCGATAAGGTGACTGTTATCGGCAGCAATGCCTTTGCCTATTGTGTTTCCTTGAGTGATGTGAAGATTGGTGCCGCGCTTGAGACTGCAGGCAGTACACTTTACAGTGCATCGCCATTCCGTGGATGTAAATCCTTGAAAAATCTTGAAGTCAACTGCCGCAATGTCGTGACATATTGGTTCAACGGCTTCGGTAGCATAGAGACCCTGATATTGGGTGATAATGTCAGGACATTGGAACGTAATGCTTTCAATGGGTGCAAAGGCATAAGGAAACTGCAGTTGGGCAATAATATCACTAGTATTGCAGCCGGTGTATTCTGCAACTGTACAGGCATTGAAAGTGATATTGTGCTCCCTGAGAGCCTGACTTTTCTGGGCGAGTCGGCCTTTGATGGTTGCAGTAGCATCCGCAGTATCACACTGAACAACACGCTTGAGACAATAAACAGCTATGTGTTCCGCGGCTGTAGTTCTGTTAATAGTCTTCACATTGGCAATAATGTAAAAGACCTTGGCTATGAATCGTTCAGGAACTGTTCTTCGTTGAAGAGTCTGGTTATTCCTGTCACTGTTGAGACTATCCACTATAGCACATTCGATGGTTGCGACAGTATCTCTTTCCTTGATATAAACAAAAAAGAGATCACATCTTGTTTCGCCGGTCTGCCTATGCTTAAAACGGTAGTGTTGCGCGACAGCGTAGAGATTGTGGGTAATTCGGCTTTCAGTAACTGTAAGGCTCTTGAAGATGTGACTTTCAGCAACAGAATAAAGTCTGTAAATTATATGGCATTCAATGGATGCAGTGCCATAGAGAACCTTTATATCGATTCGGACAGTCTCAGAAGCCTTGAACTGTATGCATTCTCGGGTTGCTCTTCATTGAAGAATATATATTTGAGATGTATGCAGACAAGCATTGAGTCAAGAGCTTTTCTAGACTGTGATTCAATAGTCTCTCTGCACCTTGACTACAATACTATATACAATACATTCAGTGGCATAAAGAGACTCGAACGTGTTGTTCTTGGTGACAGGGTAGAGACTATCGCTGACAATGCTTTTGCAAACTGCAATGCCCTTAAGAGTGTAGAACTGGGTGAGAATATCACGACTATCGGAGAGCAGGCATTCTATCGTTGCAGTGCTCTTGAAGGTGAAATTGTGTTGCCCGAAAGTGTAACTTCAATCGGGAGTCATGTTTTCGCAGGATGCAGTTCCATTACATCCGTAATTTTGCCCGATGACATTGACGTTCTTCCGCAATCTATATTCAATGGTTGTAGTGCACTTGAATATGTATACGTTCCAGAAGGTGTCACAGATATCAAAGGAAGTGCTTTCGAAAAGTGTACTTCACTGACAGAGATTGTATTGCCTTCTACAGTAGAGAATATCGCGTCTGGAGCTTTTTACGATTGCTCGGCTTTGAAGAATGTGACAATTGGCTGCAATATTGATTATATTGATATAAATGCATTCCAGTACTGCAATGCAATTGAGGGGGTATATGTCATGGATACCGAACCCGACATAATTGACATCTATGCATTCACAGATAACGCATACAAGAATGCAGTACTCTATGTTCCAACCGGTTGCAAGGAGGCCTACAAGACTACAAGAGGATGGAGTAAGTTCAATAATATAGTGGAAATGGAGATGACTTCCATTGAGAAAGTAGAGGATGAAGATCCTGTTTTCAATGGCCTGACAGATGTCTATTATGACTTGAACGGACGTATTGTTGAACAGCCTGCTGGCGGCATATACATAATAAACGGCAAGAAAGTGTATGTGAAGTGATGAATATCCGCTATACCACTACAAATTGACTTCAAAAAGCCCACTTTGGGTATAATCAAACCCTGCCAGCTGGCAGGGTTTGATTTCTATGTAAGTGACTTTTCTCTCACTCTCTTTTTAGGCAGGGTGGACAAAAAATAGGATAAAACCTTTGTAATACTTTTATTTTAAAGCTCAATGAGAAAAACGATTATCGCTTTACCAAATTTGGTAAAGCGATAATCGTTTAGTTTTGTCTAATTCAAAAAATGGATTTTAGACAGCAACTCTTAGTGTTACTTCAAGTTCGCCTTGAAGAACTCTGCTATTTTCTCGAACAGGTGATAGCGTGTGTTGCGTCCATAGTAGATGCTATGGTTGCTGTCGGGGTAGAGTGCCATCTCGAACTTTTTGTAGAAATATGTATTTACATTTTTGTCTTGTATATTGAACTGTATATCATTGCAAAAGCGGACAGTATAAGACCATTGATTATTATATACGCAGGGGTGCTGAATTTGAACAACGTGAAGATGACATTTGTGGCTATCTCTATGAAAGACGAAGTCCATCATTGTACCATCGTCCTGTTTGTATACAAAAACTGTAACTTCGCCATCTTTTACGCGCAACGAACTGCCGTAGCGGATGGAGTTCTCTTTCTTTGTAGAATTGGCTTCGCCTGATGGACGCCATTTCCATACCAAGTATTGCTGTTCATCGCAGCGGATAACGTCCATCAATCCGCCCTCTTTTTTTTCTATCAAATAGTCCCATGATAATTATTTATAAGAAAACTATAAATACCGTTCAAGTTGTTTGACACTAGAGAAGAATTGCTATCAATATACACCAACCAACAATTCCTCCCAACACACAAAGCGCTAATTTTACGCTAGGTTTCATTCCAAAGCCTTTTTGCTTTTTCTTTACTTGTTCGTATTGTGCAATTATGTTTGCATGCTCAGAAATGATGCTTGCAAACATTTGGTCATTTGCACACATAGCCTTGCTTTTAATAATCGCCTCATTATACTTCGTGAAATATGCTTCTCCCTCGGCCTTTGATATGAACTCGCTCAACATTTTTGTCTGCATAGAAGTAATATATTCAAAAAGGTCAGCTTTAGTGTTTGGGATTGGAAAATTTTTTACAACTTGGGCTATAGCGTTTATATTATTTTTCTTTAATGACCACTTGTTATTGTCATCTTCTATGCCATTTCCTTTTATTGAAGATATTTTATTCTCGTATTCTTGATTTATCTGTTCAATCTTTGCTGCTAATTTCTGAGAAGAAAGATTTGACTCTATCCCTGCAAATTCGTATCCACAATCGGGACAAATGGTTGCTAATGCCGGCACCATTGAACCACATGTAGGACATTTGCGAACATCGCCATATTTGTCTGATTTTGGAGCCGATTTTGAAGCTTTCTCCTTCTCTTCTTTCTGCAATTCAACAAGGCGTGCATCGAGCACCATCTCAAATTCATCAAGGTCAATTCCTTGTTCCTGAGCTCTCTTGAAAAGCACCTGCTTCTCTTTTTCGGTCAGAACACCATCTGCCAATGCGGCTTTAATCCAGCCTTCAATTTTTTCGTTGTACATAGTTTTTATTATTTAATGGTTTATTTATTGTCATAATACAGACCTATGTACACTTTTATTCCTTTGCTCATAAGGTCTGTGTTTTTCACATCCCCGGCTCCAAAAGATAATTGGTATATATACAAGGAAAGTGTGGAGCTGACTTTCGTTTATCTAAATGAAGGTTGTGGAAAGACCCTGTAGAAAATAAACGACACAATACCCCACACTCGAATAGATATGGGATATCGGGACGCAGAATGCGTCCTTCCACAAGTATCTACACGAAAGTGAGTGTTGTTCCGTGCCATCCTTTCTACAAGAAAACTTCCACATTTTCATTTAAGGACTTGCGAAAAACACTTTCACAAAATGTAATGTTGAGCGAATCGGTCGCTCACAGAGCAAATATAGAAAGAAATTTTTGGAAAAACAACACTCACAAGGGTATTGTGCGATTCAATACACTGCAATGGTAAAAAATATTTGTACAGCCAATTTGCTAGTTGTGTGCAAATATAGACAAGACAATCTGTATGTACAACATTTGTTATGTGTTTGAAGTGCCTTTATATTACAACAACTCCCATCCATTGTCTATGGATGGGAGTTGATGTAATAGCTAATAGCTTGTGTTACTTCAAGTTTGCCTTGAAGAACTCTGCTATTTTCTCGAACAGGTGATAGCGTGTGTTGCGTCCATAGTAGATGCTATGGTTGCTGTCGGGGTAGAGTGCCATCTCGAACTTTTTGTTCGCCTGTGTGAGTGCATGGGTATAGCGAATCATGTTACGCAAGTGTACATTGTCGTCGGCTGTGCCGTGGATGAGCAACAGGTGACCGCTTAGTTTGTTCACGTTAACGATAGCCGAGCCGGCATCGTAACCCTCCTTGTTCTCCTTTGGAGTGCGCATGTAACGCTCGGTGTACACTGTGTCATAGAAACGCCAGTCTGTGGGTGCAGCAACGGCAACACCTGCCTTGAACACTGCATCGTCCTGGCTCATTGACATCAGGGTGTTATAACCACCGAAGCTCCAGCCCCAGATTCCAATGTTGTTCTTGTCAACGTAGGGGAGTGTGCCCAGATATTTTGCAGCCTCTACCTGGTCGCCCGGTTCGTACTTGCCGATGTTGAGGTATGTGCACTTGCCGAACTCTGTGCCACGGCCACCGGTACCGCGTCCGTCAACGCATACCATGATGAAGCCTTCGCCTGCCATGTAGCTCTCGAACATTGCATTGCCATAGTTGCCAATGTACCAGCTGTCATGTACCTGTTGTGAGTAGGGGCCGCTGTACTGGAACATCACTACAGGGTACTGCTTGCCCTCGTCAAAGTCGGCAGGCTTCACCATCCAACCGTTGAGTTCAACGCCATCTGTAGTCTTGAAAGTGAAGAATTCCTTTGTTGGCATATCGAACTTAGCAAGACGCTGCTTGAGATTGCTGTTGTCGATGAGGGTCTTTATAACCTTACCGCTATTGTCATTTGTGGTAACGATATGCGGTGTGTTCATGTCAGAATAGGTATTGATGAAATACTTCATTCCATTGCTGAACACAGCATTGCTTGTTCCTTTCTTTGCAGTGAGAGCTGTCTTCTTGCCCTTGGCATTTACCTTATATATAGTCTCGTATAATGGGCTGCCCTCGTTGCTTGAGTAGTAGAACTCGTTCTTGTTGCTGTCCCAGCCATAGAAGTGCTTTACCTCGAAGTTTCCTTTTGTGATTGGGCGCACGAGCATGCCGTCGATGGTGTAGAGGTAGAGCTGGTTGTAGCCGCTGCGCTCACTCTGCAACACAAAATGTTTGTCATAGAACTCAATGCCGGCATATACCTGCTCGTTGAGGTAGGTGTCGCTCTCCTCGCGAAGGATGGTCTTGCTGCTGCCCGAGCGTGGGTTCACTGCCTGAATCTCCATGATGCTTTGGTGACGGTTGAGTGTGAGCACTGCAAGTACATCGGGGTTCTTGGTGAACTTGATGCGTGGGATGTAGCCTTCCTCGGGGATGTTCACGTTAAGCTGGCGTGTAACGCGGCTCTTGATGTCGTATGAGTGAACCGAGAGCTTTGAGTTTGCTGCACCTGCTACAGGGTACTTGAAGCTGTAGGGAGCGCAGAAATCGTCGTACTCGATGTTTGGCGCTCCGGTTGGGATGTACATTGGCATGTCGTACATCATAACCTCGCTCTCGTCGTATTTGATATATGCAATCATCTTGCTGTCGGCGCTGAAATCGTATGAGCAGTTGTTCATGAACTCCTCCTCGTTTACCCAGTCGGGGATGCCGTTGATGATCTTGCGGAACTCGCCGTCGGTGGTAATCTGCGACTCGGCATTGTCAAACATCAGTTTCACAAGGAACAGGTTGTTGTCGCGCACAAAGGCAATCATTGTGCCGTCGGGCGAGAACTTTGGAACTTGCTGTGCGCCGTTCTGTGACAATGGTTCTACCTTGTTGTTCTTGCGGCTGTAGATGTAGTGCTCTGCAGTAAATGAGTTGCGGTAGATGCTCTTTGTTCTTGTCTGCAGAAGGATGAGCTGCTCATCGGGCGAGAACTGGTAGCCGTCGATGTACTTCTGCTCAAAGCCACGCGCTGTTGCTGCGTTGAAAAGGGTATCGACAATTGCACCGTTCTTGAACGAGCCTTTGAGAATGAGGCTACGGTCATCGCTCATGCGTGCAAAGTGAACGCCATCGGCCATAGGCTTGATGGCTGCGTATGTCTGCGGCCAATAGCCGCCAGACATTACATCGTTGAGAGTCACCTTATCGCCTGCAATGGCCGAGAGTGACATCACAAACAATGTGAATAGTGAAAATAGGTGTTTCATAATGGTTTATTTAAATTTATAATCTTCTTGTGTAAGCGGAAAGCTGAAATCGGAAAGCGGAAAACTGAAAACTTATTTTAGTTTTAACCTTTGACTATGCATTGTTGAAACTTCGTTTTCACCTTTCACTTTTCACTTTTAACCGCACTTCGTGCGCTTGAACCTGCTCTCGCTCGCTGTAAAAGCTCAAGCAAGCTTGGCTTTTGCTCGCTTAACCGCAGCTTTCAGTTCGTTTTGTACCACGATGCATACATAATATAGTCGTTGGCAATGCGTTCTACAATCTCTTTCTGTTGCTCGGGGCTTACCTCCTTAATTTTCTTGGCAGGTACTCCGGCATAAATCCAGCCACTTTCAACTCTCATTCCCGAGGTCACCAGTGCATTGGCTGCTACAATGGCTCCACTTTCAACAACTGCATTATCAAGAACTGTAGCACCCATACCAATGAGGCTATTGCTTTCAATTATTGCCCCATGGATTGTAGCGTTATGGCCGATAGATACATTGTCTCCTATAACAGTCTTCGAGCGTTGGAACAGTGTGTGTACAACCGCGCCATCCTGTATGTTCACGTTGTTGCCTATGGTGATGCTGTTCACATCGCCACGCAATACCGTGCCGTACCATATTGAGCAGTTGTCGCCCATTGTAACATCGCCAATGACGGCTGCTGTCTCGGCAATGAAGCAGTCATTGCCAATAGTGGGCTTGAATCCGCGTATTTCTTTAATTATAGCCATAGTGCTTACTTGTTCTCTGTTACCGGTGCCGCATTTTCACCACCTTGGGGTTTATTTCGTCTTTTGCGGCGGTGGTTGGGACGACGGCGTTTGGGCTTTTCGCCCTGCTGCTTGGGTGTGCCTTCCTGTGGTGTTGCAACTGATGCTGTCTCTTTGGGCTGACCGCTATTCTCTACGGGCTTTGCATTCTGCTGTTTGTTGCCGTTGGCAGGTCTGCCACCACGTTTATGATTATTTCTTTTACGGTTGTTGCCACCTTGTTTGTCCTTGTTGTTACTACGTTGTTTGCGTGCACCTTTCTGCTTGCTCTTTGGCTCATAGGCAGGCGCCTCGCCAAGCGCTGCGGGCAACTCCATCTTGGGTACATCCTGCTCAATGAAATCCTCAATGCGCTTGAAGTACTCCTGGTCTTCAACGTTCACCAGCGTGATTGCGCGTCCCTTTGTTCCCGCACGCGCTGTACGGCCTATGCGATGAATATAATCATCGCAGTCACGTGGCACATCGTAGTTTATTACTATGCGTATGTCGTCGATGTCAATGCCTCGCGCAAGAATATCAGTTGCCACAATCATATCAATCTTGCGGCTCTTGTACTGGAACATAATCTCGTCGCGTTCACTCTGCGAAAGGTCGCTGTGCATTTCGCCGACATTGAAACCGTGTTTCTTCAATGTGTGCGAAATCTCCTTTACCTTTGTCTTACGTGATGCAAAGAGGATAACCCTCTCGCTACTCTCGTTGTCGAAGATGCTGTTGATGATGCCCAGTTTTTGACCCTCGTGACATATGTAGGCCTGCTGTGTAATGCCGTCTGCTGGCTTTGCAAGTGCAAGTGTAATCTGCACGGGGTCGGTCAAGATGTCACGTGCCAGTTTGCGTATCTCCTCGGGCATTGTTGCCGAGAAAAGCATAGTCTGGCGCTCCTTGGGCAACTGCTTAGCAATTGTCATGATGTCGTTGCAGAATCCCATGTCGAGCATACGGTCGGCCTCGTCAAGGATAAAGAACGACACCTTTGAAAGGTCTATGTTGCCTAGGTTAATGTGGCTTATGAGACGGCCCGGGGTGGCAACGATGATATCGGCACCCTTGGCCATGCCACGGAGCTCCTGCTCGTAGCGCTGTCCGTCGTTTCCGCCGTAAACGGCTACGCTCGACACGTTCATGAAATAGGTGAAACCCTCGAGCTGACGGTCAATTTGCTGTGCTAGCTCTCTTGTAGGAGCCATGATTACACAGTTGATAGAATCCTCGGGGTACTCTCCACGGCAAAGCCTGTTGAGTACCGGCAACAGGTAAGCTGCCGTTTTGCCTGTTCCAGTCTGTGCAACACCAATAAGGTCGCGTCCCTCCATCAGTGGTTGCAGTGTCTGTTCCTGTATGGGAGTGCACTTCTCAAAGCGCATGGCATCGAGGGCATCCAGCACCTCGTCTTCAAAATCAAAATCGGTAAAATACATCTTTTATTTTGGCGCCCTTAAATAAAGGACTATTGCTATTATTGAGTAAATTATATTCGGCAACCACGCGGCAAGTGCAACCGGTATCTGCTCAGCAAAAGCAGATGAGATACTCTGGAACAATATGTAGGAAAAGCTTAGTGCTAGACCTATTCCCAATGAGAGTCCCATGCCGCCCTTGACTTTCCTTGACGAGAGTGACGCGCCGATTATGGTTAGGATAAATGCTGCAAATGACATTGCAATGCGTTTGTGGTACTCGATCTCGAAACTCTTGGTGTTTGCAATACCTCTCTCTTTCTGCTTGTTTATATAGTTGCGCAACTCGGGTGTTGTCATTGTTTCCTGTTCGCCTTCAGAGATGAGGAAGTCACTTGGTTCGACTTTCAACAGTGTGTCAAGCGGCTCTTTCTTGCTTTCTCTTATTATCTCGCGGTCTTCTGTGAATTCGCGAATCTTCCAATGGCGTGCAGTCCATACACCAGGTCTGTCGGGGTTATAGCTGATAGTCCTTGCCTCCATGTGTGAAACAAGTTCCTTGTTATCGAACTTGTCTAGCATGAATCTCCATCCGGTATTGTTCCTCGATTCGTATCGCTCGATGAATGCGATTGTGTTCTGGTCTACTTTGAACTGTATGTCGCTTGCTGCTTCTATTTTTTTCTTCTTGATGTACTTTTGCTCGACATCAAGTATTGATGCGTTTCCATTAGGTATGATAAAGGCACTCATTATGTATGTTATGAGCGATATTATTGCCGCTGCAATCATGTATGGCTTCATCAATCGCCTGAAACTCACTCCGGCCGAAAGTATTGCAATGATTTCGGAATTGTCGGCAAGCTTTGAGGTGAAGTATATGACCGATATGAATACAAACAAAGCACTGAATGTGTTCGCATAATAAGGAGCCAGGTTCAGGTAATAGTCGTATATAATCTCCTCCATTGGCGCATTCGAACCGACAAACTTGTCAATTTTGTCATTATAGTCGAATATGATGATGACTACAATAATCAGCAAGAGAGAGAATATATATGTTCCTAGGAATTTCTTTATTATGTAGCGGTCAAGTCGTTGTAGTTTAAAAAAATTAAGCCATTTCATAACGAATTGCTTTTGTCTTGTCAATACTCGTGTTCTTTCGCTACTGTTTTATAGTCGTCGTGTGACTTCCTCAAGCATGTTCTTTTTCCAGCTTGCGTAGTCATCCATCAATATATGCTTGCGAGCCTCCTGTGTAAGCCATACATAGAATGCCAGGTTGTGGATTGATGCAATTTCCAGTGCAAGCAACTCCTGAGCTGCAAACAGGTGACGGAGGTATGCCTTGCTGTAGAGTGTGTCAACGAACGATGCTCCGTCTTCCTCAATTGGCGAAAAATCGTATTTCCATTTTTCGTTGCGCATGTTCATTATACCATGTTTGGTAAAGAGCATTGCATTGCGGCCATTGCGTGTGGGCATAACGCAGTCGAACATGTCAACTCCGCGCTCGATAGCTTCGAGAATGTTGGCTGGTGTACCTACACCCATCAGATAACGTGGCTTGTCGGTCGGGAGAATCTCATTTACAACTTCAATCATCTCGTACATCTTCTCGGCGGGTTCACCTACTGCAAGACCGCCGATGGCGTTTCCGGCGGCTTCCTTAGAGGCAATGAATTCGGCCGAACGACGGCGTAGGTCAGGATATACGCATCCCTGTACAATAGGGAAGAGCTGCTGCTCGTAACCATACATCGGTTCTGTCTCGTTCAGGCGGTCGATGCATCGGTCGAGCCAACGGTGTGTCCTCTCCATTGACTTCTTTGCATAATCATAATCGGCTGTACCTGGTGTACACTCGTCAAAAGCCATTATGATGTCGGCGCCGATGCTGCGCTCTATGTCCATGACTCTCTCGGGCGAGAAGAAATGCTTTGATCCATCGATGTGTGAACGGAACTCAACGCCTTCCTCGCTCATCTTGCGAATGTCCTTGAGCGAGAATACTTGGAAGCCACCACTGTCGGTGAGGATTGGGCGGTCCCACATGTTGAACTTGTGCAGGCCACCTGCCTGTTCAAGCACGCTGAGTCCAGGGCGCAGGTAAAGGTGATATGTGTTTCCCAATATTATCTGTGCCTTTATCTCATCCTTTAAATGCGGAATCTGTACACCCTTGACCGAACCAACTGTTCCCACGGGCATGAAGATTGGAGTCATGATGTCTCCATGGTCTGTATGCAATACTCCGGCTCTTGCCTTGCTTCCGCTATCGGTATGTAATAAGTCGAATTTCACTTTGTTATGCCATTAAGTTAATATGGTTCTTTACTTTCTCTTTCAGCAATGCAATCTCAAGCACCTCCTTTATGTCGTTGACATAGTGGAATGTGAGACCCTTGAGATACATCTCGGGGATAGCCTCGATGTTGCGTCTGTTCTCTTCGCATATGATTATCTCGGTTATGCCAGCACGCTTTGCAGCCAGAATCTTCTCCTTGATGCCACCTACAGGCAATACCTTGCCGCGCAGGGTTGTCTCGCCGGTCATTGCCAAATTTGGCTTCACGCGACGCTGTGTGAGTGCCGATGCCAACGCTGTGGTCATTGTTATACCAGCCGAAGGACCATCCTTGGGAATTGCACCTTCGGGTACATGAAGATGGATATTCCATTTCTCGAATATCTCATATGGGATATCAAGCTCATTGGCATGTGACTTGATGTATTCGAGAGCCAGCATTGCCGATTCCTTCATCACATCGCCAAGATTACCGGTCAGCGTCATCTTCTCACCCTTGCCTTTGCTCAGGCTTGTCTCTATGACAAGTATCTCGCCACCCACAGCAGTCCATGCAAGGCCTGTGACTACACCGGCATATTCGTTGCCCTGATATTTGTCGCGTGAGAATTCTTTGGTGCCAAGGAGCTCCTTCAGGTCGGCAGGCTTTATGCTTGTTGTCTTTATGCTGCCTGTAGTTGCCTTCTGGCATGCAAGACGGCGGCAAATCTTTCCAATTTTCTTTTCCAGGGTTCTGACACCCGATTCGCGTGTGTAATCCTCAATGATGTGCTCGATTGCCTGTTTGCTGATGCTTATCTTTTCATCGGCAATACCATTGGCCTCCTTTTCCTTTGGCAGAAGATGGCGTTTTGCAATCTCAATTTTCTCCTCGGTCAAGTAACCGCTCACCTCAATAAGCTCCATGCGGTCGAGTAGTGGTCCAGGAATGTTTGACAAGTTGTTCGCTGTTGCAATGAACATTACATTCGACAAGTCGTAGTCAATGTCGAGGAAATTGTCATGGAAACTGTTGTTCTGCTCTGGGTCAAGAACTTCGAGCAATGCCGATGATGGGTCGCCGTGGTTTGATGCGCCTCCCACCTTGTCAATCTCATCAAGTATGAATACCGGATTGTCAGTGCCTGCCTTTACAAGATTCTTTAGAATTCGTCCGGGCATTGCACCTACATAGGTCTTGCGGTGTCCGCGGATTTCGGACTCGTCATGTATGCCACCGAGTGACATTCGCACATACTTGCGCTTCAGCGCAGCTGCAATTGATTTACCAAGTGATGTCTTTCCAACTCCCGGAGGACCATAAAGGCAAATGATGGGAGCCTTCAGGTCGCCGCGCATCTTTATGACAGCAAGGTGCTCAAGAATTCTCTCCTTTACCTTCTCAAGTCCGTAATGGTCGCGGTCTAGCACCTTCTGTGCGTTGTTGATATCAAGGTTATCCTTTGAATATTCGCCCCATGGCAGGCTAACGAAAAGCTGCAGATAGTTGAGCTGTACATGATAGTCGGGAGTCTGTGGATTGATGCGTTCCAGTTTGCTCACCTCCTTCTCAAAGGTTTCGGCAACCTCCTTGCTCCATTTCTTCTCTTCGGCTTTCTTACGCAGTTCGTTGGCGTCCTGGTCCTGTGGGTTACCGCCCAGTTCCTCCTGTATGGTCTTCATCTGCTGTTGCAGATAGTACTCCTTCTGTTGCTGGTCAAGTTCCTTTTGCGTCTTTGCGTGGATGTGACTCTGGAGTTTCATCAATGCCTCTTCGTGGTTCAGGATTGTAAGCAGGTGATATGCTCGCTCTTTTATGGATGTCTCCTCAAGGAGCGCGATTTTTTCACTGAGCGTAGCTTTTGTGTTTGCGCATAGGAAATTTACCAAATTTGCGCCATTTCCCATGTGTTTCATTGCGAAGTTGACATCTGGGGTGCTGCCACTTGCCTTGAAGAGCTTTATAGCTGTCTTTCGGCAGTTCTTTATGAGCAGTTCGAATTCTTCGTCTTTGTTTGCCGGTGTGTCGGCTGCAGACTCAATTGTGCCCAAATGATATGGTGACAAGCGGGTCAACTGTGTTAATTTGATTTTCTGGAAACCTTGAAGGATTGCTGTGGTTGAACCATCGGGCATTTCGAAAACCTTGATGATCTTTTCAATTGTTCCATATGGGTACAGCTCGTCTTTTTCCGGTGTCTCTATTTCCGGGTCTGTCTGACACACGACTGCCACGTATCCGCGGTTTGCTTCAACTTCCTTGATCAATTGCAATGATGAATTTCTTCCAACAGAAATGGGTAACACTGTTGTTGGGAACAATACCATGTTTCTGAGTGGTAGTATGGGGACTACGGGTGGAATTTCTACATTCTGTAATTCCTCCTCGCTGTTTTCCTTGAAATCACTTATGAATGAAAATGTATCGTCTATCTTCTCTTCCATCTGTAGGTCCTCAAAAACAGACAGAATGTCTTCGCTTTTTTTCTTTACCATTATTAGTCTCTTCTTTATTGGTTGTTTAGGCTGGTTAGGCCTCTTCGTTTTTAAATCACGCGAAGGTAGTGCAAAATGGTGAAAAAATGAAATATTTAACTATAATTATTATAATAATTAATATATTCAAAGTCCAGTTTGTGAACCAATGTGAAAATGTGCGAAAAAAACTTTTGGATTTCATGGGATTGCAGTAATTTCGCAAAATAAACAAGCATTATTAAGATGGCAGACAGTGCTAAAAAACTTATAATCCAGTTTTTGGTAAATCCGAAGTCGGGCGTCAGTAGCAAGAAAAGGATTCCACAGATGGTCGAGCGGTATATTGATCGAAGTAAATATGATTTCGAAATCATATATACTCAATATGCCGGACACGCGTATGAACTTGCAAAAGAAGCTGCAGAGCGAGGTGTTGATGTTGTAGTGGCTGTTGGTGGTGATGGTACTGTAAACGAGGTGGGGCGTGGACTGGTGCACACGAATACTGCAATGGGTGTGATACCCTGTGGTTCGGGTAATGGCTTTGCCCGTCATCTTGGCATTCCAATCAGTGTAAAGAGGTCGATCGAGTTTATCAATAATGCCGAGCCTTTGGTGATTGATTATGGTAAATTAAACGGACACCCATTCTTCTGCTCCTGTGGTATGGGGTTTGATGCTCGTGTGAGTGATGATTTTGCAAAATGCGGTAGTCGCGGCTTGCTCAGTTATGTGAAGACAACGCTTGTGGATTGGGTAAAATACAAGCCCGAGACATATGTTGTGGAAACGCCTCATTTCAAAAAAGAGTTCAAGGCTTTTGTGGTTGCATGCGGCAATGCCTCGCAGTATGGAAACAATGCATATATAACGCCGTTTGCATCAATGCGCGATGGTATGATAACAGTTTCGGTGCTCTCGCCATTCAGTACTGTTGAGATGCCGTTGGTGGCTACTAAATTATTTAGACATACTTTTGACAATAGTAGCCATGTGACAACTATTGCCACTTCGTGGATGCGTGTAACCCGCACGGCTCCAGGCCCTGTACATTATGATGGCGAACCATGTGAAATGGATGCCGAACTGGTTGTCGAAATGGTTCCTGATGGAATAAAGGTACTTGCGGTTCCAGGTTGGGATGGTACATGTGCGCCTGTTCCCCTTTATCGTCAACTGTATGAGATGTTCGCTGGTTCATTGCCTTCACTCCCCAAAGTGCGTAGGAGAAAATGAATCTTTCTTTTAAAGAAAAATTTTTACATGCAGCCTGCGTGGCGGTAGATGCGAGGCGTTATAATTTCAGATAAAAATCACCAAGTATTCTTTTTGCGTCATCGCTGTATTCTCCCGGTGATGTCTCCAGAATCAATGTGTTTTCTGTGGTTGCAGTGTTGCTTCCTGCACGGAATTCTACCAAAACTCTTTTTGGTGCTTTCCTTGGTGTGGTCTTTATGAATGTCACGCGTGTGGGGTAGAGGGCATGCTCTATTGCCGCAGCCTTCCACTCGTCAAGGATGTCGCATGGAATTACAATTGAAATGCAACCGACATCGGCAAGCAGTTCTATGCTTTTCTTGAAAAACATCCTGCAGTCGAGCGTGTCGCTGTGCCGCGCCATAGTGCGTGCCTCGTTGTCGCATTTCATGCTGTTTACAAAGTAGGGTGGGTTGCTCACTATTGCATCAAATCTTCCGTCAGTCTCATAATCAAGGAAATCGCAGTTTACAATTTCAACACGTCCGCCCCAAGGAGAGTTGTCAGCGTTTACTCTTGCTTGCAACGCGGCAGTGCTGTCAATTTCCACACCTGTGATATGAGCCTCACTCCGTTGTGCAGCCATAATTGATATTAACCCCGTGCCGCAACCTATGTCGAGAATCCTCTTGCTCCCGGCGCAATTGAACCAACCTCCAAGCAGACAGCCGTCTGTGCCGACCTTCATCGCACAGTTCTCCTGTTCAATGGTGAATTGCTTGAATTTGAAGTAATTATTCGACATACTGTGACTGCTTTTTACGAAAAAGAGTGTGCCTTTGCACACTCGTGATTTTGTGAGCCGAGTTGGGGACTCGAACCCCAGACCTACTCATTACGAATGAGTTGCTCTACCAACTGAGCTAATTCGGCAAAATAATACGACAAACACCCCAAACCTACTCCTTGTCAATGTTGGACGAATGAGTTGCTCTACCAACTGAGCTAATTCGGCGTTTGTTTCTGCAAAGATACGTACATTCAAACAAAATATTCAAATAAACTTGCTATTATTTTCTTGTTTGTTTATATCTTTGCCTTAGTGGGTTCATTTAACCTACAAATACTAAACATTAACGGAATTTAATTATGGAAGTAAAAAAGTATATCCTGGATAACGAAGAGCGTTTCCTAAAAGAACTTGAGTCGCTGATTGAAATCCCAAGCATCAGTGCAAAGGCTGAGCACAAAGGAGATATTGCGGCATGTGCCGAGAGGTGGAAGTCGCTGCTTCTTGAGGCTGGTGTTGACAAGGCCGAGATTATGCCGTCGAATGGCAATCCACTTGTCTATGCCGAGAAGGTCGTTGACCCTGCTGCACCAACTGTACTAATCTATTCGCACTATGATGTGATGCCAGCCGAGCCACTGGAACTCTGGAACAGCGACCCGTTCAAGATGGTAGTGAAGGATGGCCGCATCTGGGCTCGTGGTGCCGATGACGACAAAGGTCAGGCGATGATACAGGCAAAGGCTTTCGAATATATAGTCAAGAATGGCTTGCTGAAGCACAATGTGAAATTCATCTTTGAAGGCGAGGAGGAGATTGGCTCGCCAAGCCTCAATGCGTTCCTCAAGGAGAACAAGGAGCTATTGAAGGCAGACATTATACTCGTTAGTGATACAAGCATGCTTGGCGCGGAGTTGCCGTCGCTGACAACAGGCTTGCGTGGACTTGCATATTGGGAAGTTGAGGTAACCGGCCCTAACCGTGACCTGCACTCGGGACACTTTGGCGGTGCGGTGGCGAATCCAATCAATGTGCTTTGCGAAATGATAGCAAAGATGACTGACGCTGATGGTCGTATAACAATCCCCGGATTCTATGACGATGTGGAGGAGATGTCAAAGGCCGAGCGCGACATGATTGCGTCTATTCCTTTTGACGAGGAGAAATACAAGGCTGCCATTGAGGTGAATGCCTTGCGTGGCGAGAAAGGTTATTCGACTCTTGAACGCAACAGCTGTCGTCCGTCGTTCGATGTGTGTGGTATCTGGGGCGGTTATACAGGCGAGGGCAGCAAGACTGTGCTTCCTTCTAAGGCGTATGCAAAGCTATCGTGCCGTCTTGTTGCAAACCAGGATCACGAGAAGATTTCGCGCCAGTTCGTTGAGTATTTCAACTCTATTGCGCCCGAGTGTGTAAAGGTTAAGGTTACTCCAATGCATGGCGGTCAGGGCTATCTGTGCCCCATAACGCTCCCTGCATACAAGGCTGCCGAGCTTGGCTTTGAGAAGGCTTTCGGCAAGCAGCCGCTTGCAGTGCGCCGTGGTGGCAGTATCCCCATTATCAGCGATTTTGAGAAGATTCTTGGCGTGAAGACAATCCTAATGGGCTTTGGTCTTGAGAGCGATGCCATTCACTCACCAAACGAGAACTTCAGTCTCGACATCTTCCGCAAGGGTATTGAGGCGGTGGTTGAGTTCCACAAGAACTATACCGTTTGCCTGCAGGGTTGATTTTGAAAACATATTGACAATATTGGATTAAAACAAACTCAAAATAATAAACTATGGCTTTACATGTAATAGATCATCCGTTGGTGCTTCACAAACTGAGCATCATGCGTAACAAGGAGACCTCTACAATGAAATTCAGGGAGTTGCTCCAGGAGATTTCCATGCTAATGGGATATGAAATCACACGTGACATGCCGTTGACATACGAGGAGATAGAAACGCCCTTGATGCCAATGAATGCACCAAAGATTGCCGGCAAGAAAGTTGTCATCGTGCCCATTCTCAGGGCAGGACTTGGAATGGTTGATGGTTTGATGAAGCTCATTCCATCGGCTCGCGTTGGCCACATAGGTCTGTACCGCGACGAGGTTACATGCAAGCCTGTGTTCTATTACTATAAGATGCCTGCAAACAAGGAGCGTGCTGTGATATTGACCGACCCCATGTTGGCTACAGGCGGAAGCGCATGTGACGCCATTGCACGCCTGAAGGCCGATGGTTTCAACCACATCAGGCTCATGTGTCTGGTTGCATCGCCACAAGGTGTTGAGACCGTGAAGGAGAAACACCCCGATGTGGATATCTATGTAGCATCGGTGGACGATGGCTTGAACGAGAAAAACTACATTCTCCCGGGCCTTGGCGATGCCGGCGACAGAATCTTTGGAACAAAGTGATATTCAAACAGGGTGGTGGAAGCATTGCCCTGTTTGTTTTTTTGTTATATAAATAATAGAAAAAGAGTTCTCCATATCATTATTTTTTGTATCTTCGCGGAGTAAAACTCACAGTAATGAAACACGGCGCATACAAAAACCATGATTTTGCGGGATGTAAAAAGAATCCCGTTGCCGTTTTTGCCCCTGTATGTTGCACTATTGATATTGATTTTATGTAATTTTATTATGGTCGTTTCGTTTGAAACGACTTTTTTTGTATATTAGCGGAAATTATTTTATTTGTTTTATGGAACCTCTATTACATGAATGTGGTGTTGCGATGATTCGCCTTCGTAAGCCTTTGAACTATTATCAGGAGAAGTACGGTACTTGGGCATACGGAATGAATAAGCTATTCTTGTTGATGAACAAGCAGTATAACCGTGGCCAGCAGGGCGCGGGTATATCTTGCGTGAAATTGAAGGCATCTCCCGGTGAGGATTATATGTTCCGCGAAAGGGCAGAGGGCTCGGGAGCAATTTCAGAGGTGTTTGACAGTGCGAACAAGGATATACTTTCTCATCCTCGTGAAAAGAAGAACGATGCCGATTATGCTTATCGTCATTTTGGTTTCGCCGGCGAACTCTATATGGGCCACCTTCGTTATTCGGCTACAGGAAAGACTGGTATGCAGTATGTGCATCCATTCCTTCGCCGCAACAATTGGCGTGCAAAGAATCTTGCACTATGCGGAAATTTCCATATAACAAATGTTGATGATGTGTTCCGTGAATTGGTTTCACATGGTCAACATCCTCGCGTGCATGCCGATACTTATATCATGCTTGAACTTATGGGACACCGTCTTGACCGCGAGGTTGAGCGTATATTCAGGGACTGCGAATATGAGGGTCGTGTAGGTATGGACATCACCAATACCATTGAAGAGCGTGTTGACATGGCTAATGTGCTCCGCACTTCAACCGAAATGCTTGACGGTGGCTATGTCTTCTGTGGAGTGACCGGTAGCGGCGAGATGTTTGCAATGCGTGACCCATGGGGCGTGCGCACAGCCTACTGGTATGCAAACGACGAAATCTTTACAATGGCAAGCGAGCGTGCTGCATTGCAGACAGCAATGAACCTCAAGGCCGATGAGGTAATTGAGCTCAAGCCGGGCGAGGCGCTCATCATAAACAAGCGCGGCGAAATCCGTAGCGAGCAGATTATCCCACAGAAGGCGTTCCTTCCATGTTCTTTCGAGCGTATCTACTTCAGCCGCGGTAACGATGGCGATATATATAAGGAGAGAAAACTTTTGGGTTCAAACTTGAAGGAACAGATTCTTAAGGCTATCAACTACGATTTGGATAACACCGTATTCTCGTTCATCCCAAATACTGCCGAAATGGCATTCTATGGAATGGTCGAGGGTATGCAGGATTTCCTTGACGAGTGGAAGGTGAAGGAGATCAACTCGGGCAAGACATTCACCCCCGAGCAACTCAATGCTATTGTCACAAAGAAAGTGCGTCAGGAGAAGGTTGCAAACAAGGACATAAAGATGCGTACATTCATCTCAACAACCGACAAGCGTAACGACCTTGCTTCCTATGTATATGACATCACATATGACACAATAAAGCCAAAGGTTGACAACCTTGTTGTAATTGATGACAGCATCGTTCGTGGAACAACATTGAAGCAGAATATCCTGAACATCCTTGACCGTCTCGAGCCAAAGAAGATTGTCGTTGTCTCTTCAAGTCCACAGATCCGTTACCCCGACTACTATGGTATCGACATGGAGAAGTTCGATCACTTCGTTGCATTCAAGGCAGCTCTTGAACTGCTGTACGAGAACGGCAAACAGTCACTCATTGAGGAAACATACCGTGCATGTATTGAGGAGTTGAAGAAACCCGATGCAGAACAGGTTAACTGCACACGTGCAATCTATCATCCGTTTACAGCCGATGAAATTTCGCGCAAGATTGCAGACTTGCTCAAGCCAGTTGACCTCAATGCCGAACTGGAACTCGTATTCCAGAGCCTCGAGGGTTTACACTCGGCATGTCCTAACCATCTGGGCGATTGGTACTTCAGCGGAAACTATCCGACACCGGGTGGTAATCGTCTTGTAAACGAAGCGTTCGTGTATCACTATGAGACTTATCTGAAAAAGTAAATAACAAACATAATTATAAGCTATGAAAGAGAAATTGAAAAAGGTGTTGTTGCTTGGTTCGGGCGCGTTGCGCATTGGCCAGGCCGGAGAGTTCGACTACTCGGGTTCACAGGCATTGAAGGCGCTCCGTGAGGAGGGTATCCAGTCAATCCTTATCAACCCTAACGTCGCAACAATCCAGACATCGGAAGGTATTGCCGACAAGGTATACTTCCTTCCAGTCGACATTCATAATGTAGAGGAAATTATCAAGAAGGAGCGTCCCGACGGTATTCTGCTTGCATTCGGTGGACAGACCGCGCTCAACTGCGGTACAGAACTCTATCAGAAGGGTATTCTTGACAAATATGGTGTGAAGGTACTCGGTACATCGGTAGAGGCTATCATGTACACCGAGGACCGCGACCTCTTCGTGAAGAAGCTCGACGAAATTCCAATGAAGACTCCTGTGAGCCAGGCTGTCGAGACAATGGAGGATGCTCTTGCTGCGGCACACCGCATCGGTTTCCCTGTAATGGTTCGCTCAGCATATGCACTCGGTGGTTTGGGTAGCGGTATCTGCAAGGACGAGGCTAGCTTTAAGGAACTTGCCGAAAGCGCATTCACTTTCTCTAACCAGATTCTCGTTGAGGAGTCACTCAAGGGTTGGAAGGAGATTGAGTTCGAGGTTATCCGCGACGCCAACGACCACTGCTTCACAGTTGCAAGCATGGAGAACTTCGACCCACTCGGCATCCACACCGGTGAGTCAATCGTTGTTGCTCCAACATGCTCACTCACACCCGAGCAGGTTAAATTCAT
>JAFOCD010000206.1 GCA_017381475.1 Bacteroidaceae bacterium | reverse complement strand
GTCGGGGTGACAGGATTCGAACCTGCGACCCCCTGGTCCCAAACCAGATGCGCTACCAACTGCGCTACACCCCGTAACTGTTCTTTTTGGCAATCTTCAACTCCTTGAAGATTCATTCCGCAACCCGCACTTATCGGATTTCGGTTTGCAAAGATACCTCTTTTTTTTCATATTACAACAATTTTGCAATATTTTTTCAATAAAAAAACATGGCACATCGCTGCACCATGTTTTTTTTGATATATTCAGTTTACCAAATCTTCCACCAGCTTTTCTTCTTCGATGTGTCAAGACAAGAATAGCCGTAGCTTGAATAGCGATGACTACCACGAGAGCCATAGGATTTTTTCTCCAGGTTCTCACCATTGACTACAATTGACACATTTTCAAGTTTCTTGTCGGCAATGAGCGACGCAATGAAATCTGCATCGGTCTTGTGGGTGTAATTAAGACGAGTTACATAGACAACTGCATCGGCAACGCGGTTCACAATCATTGAATCCGCAACAAGACCCACTGGCGCCGCATCAAGAATCACATAGTCATATTTACTCTTGAGGTATTCAATAGCCTTATCCATATTATTAGTCGATAGAAGTTCTGCAGGGTTGGGAGGCACGATACCGGCTGGCAACAGATCAAGACCATCGACAACATTGGATGGTATGATACAACCATCGAGCATCGCAACCTTCTCCTCGGGAGCTGCCAGATAACTTGTCAAACCCAAACTGTTACTTCCAAAATTGAAGACTTCGGCAAGGCGAGGACGTCGTATGTCGCAACCAACTAGCAACACCTTCTTGCCGAGCAATGCTGTGCTGACAGCAAGGTTCGATGCAATGAATGTCTTTCCTTCGCCCGACACTGTAGATGTAAACATTACTACATTACCTGTTGTCTTTTTCATCACGAACTGAAGGTTAGTACGTAGTGTGCGGAACGCCTCGGCCATCACATCATTCACATTCTTCTCAACAACAATAGGCTTTGCCATGTTCTTCTTGGTCTTCTTTATTGGTATTGAGCCAACGAATGAAACATCAAGCGCCTGTTGTATCTCCTCAACACTGTCGAACTTATTACGCATCTTTACACGTATATACACAAAAGCCGAAGGCAACAAAAGTGCCACAAAAAGCGCCATAATGTATATCATACGCGAATTTGGAGATACAATACCTGCAACAGCCGGAGCATCGATGCAACTAAGGTTATCCGATGCAACCTCAATACTCAACAATGTCTCCTCATACTTTTGCAAAAGCATCACATAGAGATCTGATTTGATTGTACACTCACGAGTTATACTAATAAGTTTACGCTCAACCTCGGGCGACATTTCGAAACGTCCGGTATACTTGTCGGCCAAAATTGCAACTGCCTTACGCTCAATCACCAAAGATTCGTCGAGAGCCTTGAGCGCCGAACGGAGGTCATCCTGCATTGTACGTACGACTGCTGTAGAAGCTTTCAGGATAGGGTTCTCTTCGGTTGTAGACTGCAAAAGCGCCTTACGTTCAAGCACCTTGGAATTATAGTTGCTGATAAGGCTCACCAAAGCCGGATCCATATCTACTCCAAAAGAGGTTGGGATTATCTGCATCTCATTCTTTGGGTCATTGACAAAGGCATTGAGATATTTTGATGCCTCAATCTTGAGATCTACCTGCTCGAGCAACTTTATATATTCTTCTTTTTTCTGACTAACCTGTTTTACATCAAGTTGCGGGTCAACCAGTTCATTCTGCATCTTGTATGCTGCAAGGTTGCTCTCCATCTCCTCAAGTTCAAGTCTCAACGAGCTCAAGCGGTCGGCAATGAACGCCTCGGTGCGGCGAGCAACCTGACGCTTGTTGTCATTTGTAACATTGTTGAAACTTGTCATTATGGAGTTCAAGAAATCAACACCCTCGGACGGAACCGCTGTGTTGAACGAGAGAACAGCCACTGACGCAGTCTTTGACAATGGTGATATTGACAAGCCGTTCTTGTACTTGTCGACAACATCGTCAACGGGCTGAACCGTAACCGATAGCACTGAAGCACTTGGCAGCACAGCATTATTGCGCTCAACCATCACATTGCCGGCCACTGTTGGTACAACACAAGGGAATGACAATACAGGTATATCGTCTTCGCCAACGCCATCGCAATCATAGGAAACGCTCAATGCCCCTTCGGCACCAAAGACAAAACGCAAATTGACCGCATTGGAAAGATTTGCGACAGTCTCATTATCCATAGACACAAGCAATGGGGTTGTCTCCTTGGACAACGATTTGCCTTGTGAGGTATACTTCACATTGAGGTGTGAATCTATAACAGCACCACGAACAACAGCCATTGAGGACATGAGTTCTATCTCATTCTCAATGTTCGAAGTCTGGCTCTGCATTCCAAAGTCTGCAAGCATATCGGCAGGTGAAGATATTGCACCACCCTTTTCGCTATCCTGCAAAAGAACTTTTGCAGTTACATTGTATATGGGTGTGGCACGGCGCAGATAAACATATGCAAGCGACATGCACACTAGCAACGACAGCACAAATAATTTCCAATATGAGCGCAGATAGCCAAGAATCTTGCCTATGTTAAAACCGTTCTCCTCTTTTTTCTCAACATCAATGTTGATATTTTCGTTTTCGCGCATAAACCGTTATTATTTTAGAATATTATACAATAGCGATGTCAAAGAGATTAAGATAGAGGTTCCCGAGAACCAGAGCGATGTGCTTGAACCTATATCGGAATTCCTTGCCTTTGACTTGTTGGGAGTTACATACACAACGTCATTCTGTTGCAGATAATAATTGGGAGAATCAAGGACAGACGTATCGTTAAGGTCAAGTTCAAAAACCTGTTTCTTGCCGGCATTGTCCTCGCGTATGATCTTGACATTGTCGCGCTGACCATAGATTGTCAAATCGCGTGCAAGAGCCAATGCATCGAATATATTTACCTTGCCATTCTTCACAGTATATGTTCCAGGCGCAGTCACTTCACCAAGCACCGATATCTTGAAATCGACAAAACGCACTACAACAACAGGTTCTGTAGCAAAACTGCCACGGACCTTGCCAAGTATCACTTGCTCGGCTTGAGCAATTGTCAAGCCTCCGATATTGAGTTTTCCCACATTTGGTATTACCACACAACCCTCTGCATCAACCAGATAGTTATGAAGCGTGGGCTGCGACTGGAGCGACTGATTTCTGGAATTATCCGAAGGCGATATCAGGTTATACGCAATGGACGAGGTTGGGTTATCTGGATTTGATACAAGTATGCTCAGCAAATCATATGGCTGAATCTTGGGTTCATACACAGTCACAGTTTCACTTCCACTCCATTCACTGCTATCCTGCAGATATGGAACCTTTTTGTAAGACGTGCAGGATGCCAGCAACATCACTGCCAGCAAAGAGACAATAACAATGTTCTTTTTCATATCCTAAATATAATTTCTTGATTTCAAAAACCGGCAACCATTATGCACCGATAAACGTTCGCATAACATTCCATTGAATATGCAAAGATAAGAAATATTTGCATTTACATTGCCTTTTTACAAAAAAAAGTCCGCACTATACAAAAAAGACAAAACACGAGCACACGACTTCGTCAACCATTAGAAATAAAACTGTTCCAATATTGACTTTTTATAACCAAAATTGTATTTTTGCATAAAATTAAATTTATGGGCAAAAAAAGAAAAAAGGACATTTTCCTGCTTTTGGGGTTCATCGCAACAGCCGTAATCATATTCTTGGTATGCACTTACGGATATGACTATTACACTGTAAAGATAAAAAAAGTAGAGTTGGAGAAAACCGAGTTCATATACATCACAAAAGAAGACAACTCGGAAACCGTAATTGAAAAAATAAAGAAAGTAGCACCCGATGCACCTGTAAAAGGCTTCAAAAGACTTGCCGAACACAACAACTTTGACAAGCGCAAGCGTAGCGGAAAGTACGCCATCAAAGACGGCGATACCATGAGCGACATATACAACCGCATTGTAAGCAAGCAACAGACCCCTGTCAGAGTCACAATACCATCAACAAGAGATGTACAAATGGCAATAGGAGCCATCAGCAAGCAGTTAATGGTAGATTCTGCAGCCCTTGCAGCGTACACTAACCCAACCGCAATTTCATGCTTTGGACACAGCAAGGAATCGACTCCAGGTTTCTTCATTCCTGACACATACGAAGTCTACTGGGACATCTCGGCCGAAGATTTCTTTGAAAAATTGGCAAGTTGGGAACGACAGTTCTGGAATTCAGAACGCAAGGCAAAAGCCGAAACCGCAGGACTGACACCCAAAGAGGTTGCCACACTTGCATCAATTGTCGACGAAGAGACATCCAACATACAGGAAATGCCAACTGTTGCCGGATTATACATCAACCGATTGAAAAAAGGAATGCCGCTACAAGCCGACCCGACTGTTAAATTTGCACTTGGAGACCCCACGCGCAAGAGAATTCTAATAAAAGACCTTGAAGTAAACTCGCCATACAACACTTATAAAGTAAAAGGACTGCCACCGGGACCAATACGCATACCTACAAAACAGGCATTGGAAAGCGTACTGAACTACAAGAAACACGACTACCTGTACATGTGTGCAAAGGAAGACTTCTCAGGCACCCACAACTTTGCAAAGACACTAAGCGAGCACAATGTAAACGCGCAAAAATACCAGAAAGCGCTAAACAAACTCAACATCAAGAAATAGTCAGCTGCCATTTTGTCCAAAACCAAGACAAAATGGCAGTTTAAACATCAATGGCTCAGTATTTGTTCTCTCCCTAATGAAAGGAGATTACAAATATGGATTTCAACAAATTTACAATCAAAGCCCAAGAGGCTATTCATGAAGCGATTAACCTTGTCAAGGAAAACGGACAACAGGTTATCGAACCAGCACATTTATTAGGTGGTATATTCAAGAGCAGTGAGCAGATTGTCTCATTCCTTCTACAAAAAGCCGGAGCCATCACTGGCAACATAAAGACCGAATTAGAGAGAATCATCCGCGCACTCCCAAAAGTGAGTGGCAGCGAACCATACTTGAGCCGCGAAAGCAACAAGGTCATTACAAAGGCACAGGACAAGGCAAGAGAGATGGGCGACGAATTCGTCTCAATAGAGCCATTGTTACTTGCCCTGCTTGAAGTCGGCGACAACACATCCAGAATGCTCAAGGCAAATGGAGTTTCCACAAATGGGCTTGAAAAGGCAATAACCGAATTACGACAAGGCTCAAAGGTTACATCGCAAACCGCCGAGGAGAGTTATCAGGCACTCAACAAATATGCCGTCAACCTTAACGAAGCTGCAAAGAGCGGAAAACTTGACCCTGTAATCGGTCGCGACGAAGAAATACGCCGCATTCTCCAAATCCTGAGCCGTCGCACAAAGAACAATCCAATACTCATTGGCGAACCGGGAACAGGAAAGACCGCCATCGTAGAAGGCCTCGCGCATCGCATTGTACGCGGCGATGTCCCCGAAAACTTACGCGACAAGCAGGTATACTCGCTCGACATGGGTGCGCTCATCGCAGGCGCAAAATACAAAGGAGAATTTGAGGAGAGACTAAAAGCCGTAATAAACGAGGTAACAAAAGCCGATGGACAGATAATCCTGTTCATTGACGAAATACACACCCTCGTAGGAGCCGGCAAGAGCGAAGGAGCAATGGACGCAGCCAACATACTTAAACCCGCCCTTGCCCGCGGCGAACTACGCTCAATTGGAGCCACCACCCTGGACGAATACCAGAAATATTTCGAAAAGGACAAGGCACTAGAACGCCGCTTCCAAACCGTCATGGTCAACGAACCCGACAAAATGAGTAGCATCTCAATACTTCGCGGACTAAAGGAACGATACGAAAACCATCACAAAGTGCGTATACAGGACGACGCAATCATCGCAGCGGTGACCCTTAGCGACCGTTACATCACCGAGCGCTTCTTGCCGGACAAGGCAATTGACCTCATTGACGAAGCCGCATCAAAGCTCCGCATGGAGCGCAACTCATTACCCGAGGAACTCGATGAGATAGAACGCCACATAAAACAACTTGAAATAGAACGCGAGGCAATAAAGCGCGAGAAGGACGAGACAAAGCTGGCACAACTGGGCAAAGAGATTGCAGCCCTGAAAGAACAGGAGAGTACCAAACGCGCGAAATGGCAACAGGAGAAGGATCTTGCTGACAGCATACAGAACGCCAAGCACGAGATTGAAGAGCTCAAATTTGAAGCAGAGAAAGCCGAACGTGAAGGAGACTATGGACGCGTGGCCGAAATCCGCTATGGTAAAATAACAAAACTCGAGGAGGAAATCGCTGCAACCAAGGAGGCCCTGCGTAGTGCACAAGGCAACAACGCCATGATAAAAGAGGAGGTTACAGCCGAGGATATTGCCGATGTAGTATCGCGCTGGACAGGTATCCCCATCAGCAAAATGCTGGAGAGCGAGCGCGAAAAACTGCTGAATCTGGAAGAGGAACTACACAAAAGCGTCATAGGCCAGAACGAGGCCATACAGGCCGTTAGCGATGCAGTACGCCGTAGCCGCGCAGGATTACAGGATCCTAAACGCCCTATCGGATCATTCATATTCCTTGGCACAACAGGCGTCGGAAAGACCGAACTCGCAAAAGCACTTGCCACATACCTGTTCAATGACGAGACATCAATGACCAGGATTGACATGAGCGAATACCAGGAGAAATTCTCGGTATCACGACTCATAGGTGCCCCTCCGGGATATGTAGGCTATGACGAGGGCGGACAGCTAACTGAAGCCGTGCGACGCAAACCCTATTCTGTAGTACTTTTTGACGAAATAGAGAAAGCGCACCCGGATGTATTCAACATCATGCTACAAGTACTCGATGATGGCAGGCTTACCGACAACAAGGGACGCACTGTAAACTTCAAGAATACCATCATCATAATGACCAGTAACCTTGGTAGCAGCTACATACAGGAGCAGTTCGAAAGAATAAACAACGTAAACCGCGAAATAGTCATTGAGGAGACAAAAGAAAGAGTTATGGAGATGATGAAGAAAACCATACGCCCCGAATTCCTCAACCGCATAGATGAAATAATTATGTTCACACCGTTGAACGAAAGCGAAATTGAACAGATTGTCCGCCTGCAGACTACAGCCGTCACCAAACTGCTAAATGAGAACGGAGTAACATTTGAAGCAACAGACGAAGCAATACACTTCATCGCAAAGGCAGGATTTGACCCCGAATTCGGCGCCCGTCCCATCAAGCGTGCAATACAACGCCATCTGCTCAACGACCTCTCAAAGCAACTGTTGGCTGGCACTGTAGATAAAAGTCACCCGATAATTGCAGACACAGAACAAGGACAGCTCGTCTTCAGGAACCGTTAAACAACAAGGGGTTCGGCTAGCCGAACCCCTTGTTGTGTTATTCGTCTTTTACAACACTTTACTTGAACAATTTACCAAGACCGGTTGCAATAGAATTAACCACTGAGCCCGATGAAGATTCTGATGTAGACGATGATGAAGAAGATGATGATGATGTTGTTTCCACAACAGCAGCGCCATCCTTAGACAACTTGGCACCAAGCATCATACCATCATATGCATTCAACAATGTACCCAAAGTCGCTGCTGTTTGAGAAATCGAACTCAGCTGCTGCAACTGCTCACCGGTAGCATTGCCAGAAAGTGTTGAAGTCACATTCTTGATAAATGCAAGCAATTTGTCAGCTTTGAAAACAATGTTCAAGTTCTGTATCTCATATGCCACATTAGCCTTGAGATTCAACTGGCCATACATGAAAGAGAAATTCATCACCTTCTCCTCCGGTACAAGTTCATATGTTCCATCAACGGTATAATTGCCAATATGAATTGTACAAGCACCATTCTTATTGAAAATAAACGAGCAATTACCCGGCTTCACCCCCACCTTGGACAACATTCCATCCATTTTTGATTCCAACTGGCTTGTCACGACCGAACCGCCAAGGCTTGTAAGAGCATTCTCGCTCTCAAGAATACAAGACACGCCTTCATAATTCCATGTACCCTCAATCGCCTCAGCCGATAATGTGAGAGAATTACCAAGCAATGAGCCCAGCACATTCACAACAGTATTTCCTGTCTCACTGCTAGATGAAACCTCACCAACTACCTCTGAAGCAACCTTACCCAACAAGTCCTTCCAAGACTGCGCTGACGCGCCGGTTGCAACTACAATAGCCAGCGCCAACGAAACAATTATTCTTTTCATAGCAATTTACACTTATTATTCAGCAACAGACTCTTCATTCTCCTCGCCTTCTACCTCAGCTGGGAAGTCAACAATACCATTAGCAACAAGGATATTGTACCATGAGAACATCTTCTTGATGTGTGTCAAGTAAACACGTTCACGGTCATAATCGGGAATCACGCCCTCAAAATACTCAACCAACTCCTCCGGAGTAGCCATTTTCAAATCAAAAGGCAACACTCCGTTCTCCTTTTCATAAATCTTTGCAAATACATTACGCAAAGGAATCTCTTCAGTATCGGTATAGATTGCAATATCATCAAGCATCACCACCTGATCACTGTTATAAACAGGAACACGCTTCTTCGAAGCATCGACACACTCTGCAATGAACATGTTACGGCCACGAGAAAGCAGGCGATATAGACCTGGCTTACCCGAGATTGTTAATACTGTTTCAAACATAATTATTATAAATTTATTGATTTGTGTTATTTTCAAATATCTTCGCTAAGATACGGAACGATTTCCTTTTTACAAAATTTTATACATTTTTTAATATTCAGGACACACATTAGGACATCCGCCTCAACGCCCGCCGAGCTCTTCTAGCAACGACAACACAGCTGGCAATACCGGGTTGTCACCATTGTTACATATTGAAAAATCGGAAAGGAGCATAAGTTCATCGACCCCAATCTGTTGTTGCATACGGCTCAGCACCTGAGGGCGAGACATACCACTACGTTGCATCGTGCGTTTTATAGCCGTCTCTTCATCCGTCCACACCGTCAGTACCTTGTCTACAACATCTATCATGCCAGATTCATACAACAACGCCGTCTCGACCGCAACAACAGGCGTATTCTGCAATGCGGCCCAATGAACAAAATCGGCCTTCACCACCGGATGCACAAGAGCATTCACACGCCTTACATTTGCCGCATCAACAAAAATACGGGATGCAAGATATTTACGATCCAAAAGCCCATTGGCATCATAGCACTCGTCGCCGAACATACGCTTAAGTTCCTTGACAATAGTGACATTGTCAACCATCAATGATTTGGCACGGCTGTCACAGTCATAGACCGGAACTCCCATGACCTCCATCATACGAGCCACAACCGACTTGCCACTGCCAATAACACCAGTAACAGCAAGTTTTATCATAGTTATCTTTTTGCGAAATTGAATTCAAATGAGAAATCAGAGGATTCAGGCGGAAGTAAAATTACATTTTCGACATAAGGAGAATTACACTCTACCTTGAACTCGTTCCTCAAGGCAGCGGACCCACCACTTCCACTAAAGAACTTCAAATAATTCTCATACAGAAGCACAACCGAAAAATTCGAAGAATTGACACACGACGAATAGACTTCGGGGACTTTAAACTTTACAGAAAGCCTTTCTGGCAAAAGATTTTTAAGGACTCCATTGGGAAATCCTTCATAGGCAACAGCGACAGGAAGTGTCATTTCAACATATTCCGACACTTTTACAAATACATTTACCTTATTAGGAACAACATTGGTATACATGCCGGGCAACACTTTCAAACTGTAGACCGAATCACGGACAAGTCCGTCACACAGAAGCGGTTCCACCTCAACTGCATCGATCAAAGGCAACCTATCAACAAAAGCAGTCACTACAACAGAGTCGGGCAAACAATCAACCGACACCAACTTGCAGCCTGAAGCAGCTTTTATCTGCCACCCGCTCTTCACCACAGGAACCTTAATTGCAGCACGCTGTACCGTAGCATTCAACGAATCGCTGGAAAAATCCAACAAAGACAAGGAGGTAGCCAAAGCACCCTCGACCTGTCCTCTTATAACACCTACAGGCATTGACAAATCACCGCCACGACGTACGAAATCGGAATAATCAACTGTTACGCCAACCCGATCGTCAAAAATATAGCCGAACAGCGCAGTACCACTACCTTTTACACGGGCTGTCAACTCAATCACATTCCCATCCACAAGCTTTATTGCATCAGGGATATCACTGATATACACGCGCACTGAAATATTGGTCTCGTATACCCTATTTAAGGTTAATGACAACCAAAGACTACACGAGACCAATAAAAAGAAGAAGAAACTAAAAAATTTGTTCCCTTTTACTTTTTTAAATGCTTCCTTTAAAAAAGAAACTTTCAAAGCGAATTACTTAGCGTTTTCCTGCGCAGCAGCTGAAGATGGATACACCGCTGCAAGACTAAAACGAACATTCACATTGTGAGCAATCTCAATAACTGCCACATCACCATCAATTTCCTTGATCTTACCATAGAAACCGGCAGCTGTAAACACCTCCATACCAGGCTGAAGGCTACGACGGAAATTCTCGGCCTCCTTCTGGCGCTTACGCTGTGGACGAATCATCAAGAAATACATGATAGCAATGATGATAACAAACATAAACAAAGGATTGCCAAAGATTGCAGCAAGGCCGCTTGGTTCCTGTGTTGCACCCTCTGTTTCAGCAGTAACATCTGTTGTTGTAGTAGTAGTTTCAACACCTGCAGCAGTTGCATCAGCTGTAGGAGCTGCTGCTACGTCTGCTGTAGCTGCGTCAGCAGCAGTATCATCAGCTGGTGTGCCCGCTGCATTAATCTGTGTTGCAAAAGCAACATTTACAGTCTGTCCCGCAAAAGGTTCAATTCGCAAAAATGCCATAGTTATAAAATTTAGATTATTAATAATGTTTTACTTATCCAATTTACCTGCGTTACGCAAGTTCTTTGTTATTGTATCAAGAAGACCATTGATGAAAGGACCACTCTTTGCAGTACTGTAATATTTGGCAATCTCGACATACTCATTCAATGTCACCGACAATGGAATATCCTTCATTGTCATGATCTCGGCAAGTGCAACCTGCATTATCACCACATCCATGAATGCTAGACGCGACATATCCCAATTCTTTGAGCTGTCGCTCATCATCTTGCGATACTCCTCAGCATTGGTTATTGCATTACGGAAAAGTTTGCATGCGAACTCCTTGTCCGAGTCATCCTTGAATTCCGGCAAAAGCAGTTCACTCTCGTGCATATCCTCACCAAAACGCTTGATAGTCTTGAGAACGAAAGTGTCTACGACAGCCTTGTCATCATTCCAATAGAGACTCTGCTCTTCCAAGATATCATCAAGCTCATCATTCTCAAAAACAAAAGCCTTGTACAACTTACGCCATACATCCTTATCCTCCTCATAGCTAGACACCTCAGATGACATATACTCCTTATATATATCACTTGCCTCTATCTTGTCAAACATACGGCGAAGAAAATCGGAATTGTCAACCCAATTCAGTTTACTCTTCTGCGCGAACTTCACAAGTTGCTCCACATTCTCCAATTGAGCGACAAAACGGTTGTTTACAAACTTGAGGTTTGGATTCATATCACTCTCTGTGGGACGCACTTTCATTCCAAGAAGTGCAATCCTGTCTGCCGCATAATGCGTGATACCAGGCATAAGTAGCAACAAATGGTGATAAAGGTCATAAGCCTTAGAAAGGCTGAAAAACATCTCGTCCTCGGCCGCTTTCAAACTCTTGCCACTATTTTTATAATAGGCATACACAATCTGCACTACCTTAAGACGAATAAGAACTCTATTAATCATAAAACGCTTTTTCTGATATGTTGGCAAAGGTCGCATTTTATTATGACACTTACAAGAAAAAACAAAACAAATTTGCATTCATGACATTATTAAACACCACCAGATCAATGAACAAAAAAGTCCATAAATTTGTTTTCTGCGTCACAAATTAAAGCCCGACAATTGGAATATCCAGAAAAACCAGCCATTTTTTTCAAAAAAAGCACCAAAATCATTGGATTTTGATTTTTTTTATCCATATTTGCGGTAAGACCATGGACAAATGCCGAATCCATTGCATGAGAACCACACCCATTTCATACATTTCCTGCAACCATGGTGCAAAACACAAAGAACAAAAACTGAAAAATTTCGGACTATTACTTATGGAAGAGAACAAAAAGAGCGGTTGGAACGAGAGTGACAAGGAAATAGTATTTTCACAGACTATCAAGGCGGGAAAGCGCATCTATTACATTGATGTAAAGAAAAACCGCAAAGAAGACATGTACATCTCAATCACAGAAAGCAAGAAACTTGTTTCAGGCGAGGGAGATAACGCAACAGTCTCATTCGAGAAGCACAAGATTTTCCTCTATCGCGAGGATTTTGCTAAATTCATCAGCGGCCTGAACGAAGCCGTCGGCTATGTAGTCGCCGAACAGGGAGAATTCATTCCACGCATCCAGGAGGCACCCGCAGAGCCAAAAGAGGAAGAGAAGTTGAACATCGATATAGAGTTTTAATAACACAAAGCACTCTTTAACACTTCTGCTGCACTATCTATAATAAGTTAACATCACTTTAATGGCTGCAGAAGTAATATTTATGTATGCCCTATCGCCAACGGCAAAATCAGATGTAATTATTGCAAATGGCAGACTTGTGGCAAGTGGCAACGGCAATACCACAGCTGGTCCAAAAGGACTTTACATTGCAAAAGTCGATAGTACTTCATACAAAACCCTTATTAAATAATATAAAAACACATCGCGAGTACGCCTTTTATTTGCAAAATTCAAAAAAAAGGTGTACTTTTGCACCCGCTTTTAAGAGACATCGTGTGATGGCGAATTAAGCAAAGTAATTTTAATCTTAATTTAGAGTAACACATTTAATTATGAAATCAATCAGCATCAACGGTTCAGTCAGAACTGAGGTTGGTAAGAAAGCTACCAACGCACTCCGCAACGCAGGTCTCGTACCTTGCAACCTTTACGGTGTAGAGAAAGAGGCTAAGGCATTCTGCGTTCCAACAGAGGGTCTTCGCAAGCTCGTTTACACACCAGACATCCACGTAGTTGACCTTACAATCGACGGTGTAACAGTTAAGGCTGTCATGAAGGACATCCAGTTCCACCCAGTAAAGGACACTATCCTCCACGTAGATTTCTATCAGGTAACAGAGGAGAAGCCAATCGTTATGGCAGTTCCTGTTAAGCTCGAGGGTCTTGCAGAGGGTGTACGTGCCGGTGGTAAGCTCGTTCAGGTTCAGCGCTACCTCAAGGTTAAGGCTCTTTACACAGCTATCCCTGAGATTTTGACAGTTGACGTAACAGCTCTTCAGCTCGGTAAGTCAATCAAGGTAGGTGAGCTTTCTTACGAGGGTCTTGAGCTCGTTTCAGCTAAGGAATCACTTGTTGCTTCAGTTAAGACAACACGTGCATCTGCAGCAGCTGCAGCAGCCGCAAGAAAGTAATCTCTGACGGCAAATGAAATATCTGATTGTAGGGTTGGGCAACATTGGCTATGAGTACGAGGGAACCCGCCACAACATAGGATTTACTGTATTGGACGCTTTTGCAAAAGCGTCCAATACTGCTTTTCAAGACAAGCGTTATGGTTTTGTAGCCGAGGCCTCGGTACGTGGACGCAAACTCATCTTGCTCAAGCCATCGACCTACATGAACCTCAGCGGCAACGCTGTACGCTATTGGATGCAGCAGGAAAAGATTCCATTGGAGAACGTGCTTGTGATTGTCGATGACCTTGCACTGCCCGTTGGAGCGTTGCGCCTCAAAGGACAAGGCAGCGACGGCGGCCACAATGGCCTCAAGCACATTGCCGCGACCCTTGGCACCACCAACTACGCACGCCTGCGCTTTGGTATAGGCAACGACTTTGGCAAGGGACACCAGGTAAACTTCGTGCTTGGAGCATTTGACAGCGACGAGCAGAAGGTGATTGAAGAGCAACTGGAGACCACAAACGAAATAATCAAAAGTTTCTGTTTTGCAGGTCTTGCACGTACAATGAACCAGTTCAACAAAAAGGGCAACGGCAACAAGCCGCAAGAGAACAATGGCTGACCAGGCACGAATAGACAAATGGTTGTGGGCTGTGCGCATATACAAGACACGCAGCATTGCTGCCGAGGCTTGTAAGAAAGGACACATCAGCATTGGTGACCGCACTGCAAAACCGGCAAACAATGTCCGCGTAGGCGACATTGTCAATGTTAAAAAAGCCCCGGTCACATATTCGTTCAAGGTACTCAAATGCGCCGAGAACCGCGTTGGAGCCAAATTGGTCCCGGAGTTGATGGAAAATGTAACACCTCAGGAGCAGTACGAGATTCTTGAGATGAGCAAAATGAGCGGATTCGTAGGACGCATGCGCGGAACAGGCCGCCCAACCAAAAAAGAACGCCGCGACCTTGATGAATTTGTTGAAGAGTGGTATGACAGCGATGCCGAAGATTTTGACTTTGATGAACTATAATGAAGTGTGTCAACCGCTTGGCACACTTCATTATTTTATAAGATTCTCATTTGAATCGTTATTTTTTTCGCATAAGGCCAATAATCATTATCTTTGCAAATAGTATAAAAACAGACAATGGCATTGAAGAAAATTAAATACTTGGCAACAACTTTGCTTTTACTGATGGCTGTTGGCAGTCATGCGCAACAGTTGTCAACCAAATACGAACTATCGGGAACATACGGTAGTGGGAGCTACACTCCATTCTGGCACATGGCAAACAAGCAAGGACTAAGCAGTCACGAGAACAGTTCTTTCTACGCACGCCTTGAAGTCGAAGGCTGCAATATCTTCAGCAACACAGACATCACCCTGAAATGGGGAGCTGATGCTGTAGCAGGTTACAACCTTACATCTACCTTAATCCTGCAACAGGCCTATTTTGATTTCCAATGGAAAAGATTCAACATATCAATTGGCCAAAAGGAACGTTGGGGCGAATTGCCCAACCACCGCATTTCTACAGGTTCGCTCATTGAAAGCGGCAACGCACGCCCTATTCCACAGATACGATTGGAACTACCCGAATATTGGAACATTCCTGGTACCAAAGGTTGGCTTGCAATAAAAGGACACCTAGCCTATGGCTGGTACACCGATGGCAGATGGCAGGAGAAATTTTTCAGCGAGGTGTCGCCACGTGTCGAGAACGAACTTTACCATTCAAAAGCCGGTTTCATGAGATTCGGTAACGAGGACAAATTCCCTTTGACTGCAGAAATTGGCCTGCACATGACAACACAATTCGGCGGTAAATGCTACAACACCGGAAGAACACCCGGGAAATATTTTGAAAATCCGGTTCGTCTGAAAGATTTTTTCTATGCCCTGATACCACTCAGTGGAGATGACTCATACGATGCAGGTGACCGCGCCAACGTAGCCGGTAACATGCTCGGAAGCTGGCTTGGTGCAATCACATGGAACGACCGTGCATGGAAACTGCGTATGTATTACGAGCACGCCTTTGAGGATCATTCACAATTATTCTGGGAATACGGGTTATGGACAGAACAACTTGTTGGTCTTGAACTTGAGTTAAAGGATTTCAAATGGATCAAGAGTGCCGTCTTTGAATATTTCAACTTAAAGAACCAGAGCGGACCGATATACCATGATACAAACAGCAAGTTCCCCGACCAGATCAGCTGTGCCGACAACAACTACAATCATGGCAAATATCCGGGGTGGTTCAACTATGGCCAGATGATAGGCACACCTTTGTGTACATCGCCAATCTACAACACAGACCTCATACAATACTGCTACAACAACCGCGTGGAGGCATTCCACTTTGGAATGGTAGGCGAACCGCTAAATTGGCTTGACTACCGTGTGCTCTACACCCGCAGCAACAACTGGGGAACATATAGTGCACCATTCAAGGATATAAAGGTAAACCGTTCATTCATGCTCGAACTCACATTCCACCCACAGGCAATAAAGAACTGGAGTATTGCTGCATCATTTGCACTTGACAAAGGCGACCTGTACGGTAACAACTACGGTGGCATAATCACCATAAAAGGGCACAATATCTTCAACACTTTAAAAAAGAGATAATAAATGAAAAAACTGATATACATACTGCTGTGCACCACCCTTCTTGTATCGTGCCAAAAGGCCGATGACAATGGCGACTTAGGAGGATTCTGGAAATTATTGCAGATTGAAGAAATTGCCAACGATACAATCATTGACAAAAGAAACGAAGACCGTTTTTGGGCAATACAACTCAGAATGATAACCACAAATAATGGAGGCAAAGGGCGCTTCCAATATACTGACGACTCGTTATTTGTACAGATGTTACAAAAACCGTCGGACGCCAAGGCGGTAGGACTATACAATCATGAAGACGAGCATTTTGGGGTCACCATTCTTAACCGTAGCAAAATGGTTCTGCAATCAAAAGATGTGACACTGACATTCCGCAAATTCTAATACACTAAACCAACATTAATGAACCTAGAACTATTCTTGGCCCGCAGGCTCTACAGCACGCGCAAGGGAGAACGTCGCATTTCGCGCCCGGCAGTTACCATTGCACAGTGGGGAGTTGCCGTAGGCACCATTATAATGTTCATCTCCATTTGCATCATTGTCGGCTTCAAGAACCAGATACGCGACAAAGTCATTGGCTTTGGAGGACACATCCAAGTCTATAGTTACAACACCGGCTATGAAGGCGCAACCCCCATAACAGTCGACGAGATACTGAAAAAGGATTTGCTTGACACTGATGGCGTAAAGCACATACAGCAGTACACCCAGATTGCAGGAATGATTCTCGCCGACAATGAATACGAGGGTCTCGTTGTAAAAGGAGTCGGCAAAGACTATGACATGTCATTCTTCGCATCCAACATTACAGATGGGAAAATCCCACAATTCAGCGACAGCACTGCATCAAATGCCATAATCATATCACGCTTCACAGCAAACAAACTGAATATTAAAGTTGGAGACAAGGTAAACATCTATTTCATGCAGGGAGGTATCAGAGCACGCAAAATGGAAATTGCCGCCATTTACGAGACACACCTCACTGAATTCGACAGAATAATGGCTGTCACAGATATATACACAACGCGAAAACTAAACTCGTGGAGTGACAACAAAGCAACAGGAATCGAGATAACCGTAGATGAATTTGACAAAAGAGAATTATGCCGCGAGAACATTTACAAAGCCGTCAAGGATGCAGGCAGAAGAAATCTTGAAGGATTGAGCATTTCAACAATCGACGAGCTATATCCTTCAATGTTCAATTGGCTCGATGTCCTTGACCAGACCGTATGGATAATACTTATTCTCGTCATCTGCATTGCAGGTTTCACAACAATCTCCGGACTATTCATTCTAATACTTGAAAAAAGTCGCTTTATCGGTATAATGAAAGCTATTGGTGCAACGAATGCCTCGATAAGGGAAACATTCATATACTACTCATGTTTCATTGTGCTAAAAGGCATGTTAATAGGCAATGTAATTGCCATTGTATTATGCATAATACAGCAACTCACCGGTATCATTGCAATTGACCCGGAAATGTATTACATGGACAGTGCACCCATCGAATTCAGTTGGTTGCTTATTCCAATGAACATTGCAGTATTCATTATTTCAACCATTATTCTGGTTATACCATCAATGCTCATATCAAAAATCAAGCCCACCAAGGCCATAAAATTTGAATAAGTTACACTGCAAAATAACATGACAATAAAGGGCAACCAGCTGGTTGCCCTTTATTGTCATGTTGAATATGAACATATTACTGCTTCAACAGTTCATCAATTGCCTTTTCAAGAATAGTATCCTTTTCATTGTTTTTGTCTTCGGTAGAGATGTGGACCTCAACATCAGGTTCAATACCATTCTCAATATGCTGCATCTCAGTATTATAAATAACATTACTTGGGAACACAAATGCCCAACCGTTAGGTAGATAGTATGTCTCGGGGAGACCTCCACCACCGCCTGAACGACCACCAACCTGTGTCACATTAGGCGCATATTTCAGAGCACTTGCAACAAGATTCGCAGTTGAGTATACGCTACGGTTGGTAAGCAGAATAGTTGGTTTGTCCGACCAATTGTTTGTTGAGGATGGCTCAATTTCAACCCCATAAGGTGTTGTAAAGTCATCATGCCCCACACCATTTTTCCTGGCTGTATATCCTACCAAGGTCTTTTCCGAGAAGAAATGCCCTGCAAAAGATAGTCCATAAACACCTGCACCACCAGGATTGTTACGTATGTCAACAATCAGGCCATCCGCTTCTTCGATAAATGGTGCAATGTATTCAAGGTCATTATTGACCAACTCTACCGAGAAACTGGGATAGTAAAGATAAGCAAACTTGCGGTTGTCTCTTTCAATAAATCCATATACAAACTTATTATTTGTAACACGCATCTTTAAAAGATAACTGGCTACGACATCCGAAGATATATAATCCTCGGGCGAAGGCTCACCATTTGATTCTACGGCATAGTTACTTCCATGCCTATCAAAATTGGAGATTATTGCAGAATGGCCATCACGGAGAATATCAACAAAGTCACACATTATGTCAAAGAATTCGAATTGATCCTTTGCGTTCTCCACGCGAGGCTTATATTCATCGTAAACCTTATCCCAATCAATATTCTTGTAGCCCAAATAACAGTAATTTTCATTAACAAGATTCCATGCTACATCAAAATTGTGCACGAAATCATTGTCTACCTCCTTATATGTCTCGGTCTTTTCACATGAACCTAACATCAGTGTAAATGCCAGAAGTGATAATATCTTTTTCATAATATTACTGTTTAGAAATAAGGATGAATAGTTTTTGTCTGTTTAAGACTTACTAGATTAAAACTTGCTCCAAGTCGAAACAACACATTCTCACGGCAGTTCTGTATCTCATTCACATACCACCAACGATTTTCTGTTACAAGACCTAAAGTAATTGCCACTCTTGGAGCAACAAACTTGATACCAAGATCAAAGTCAAATCCTTGTAGATTAGAGAAACTTGTTCCCTTGAGATGAGAGAAATAACTATCCATCAAACGATCAGAAGATAAGGAACCGACACCCGATTCATGCTTCGAATCGGTGAATACCAGACCTGCAAAAGGTGTAGAGACATTTCCATAGAGACCAAGCATCCATTTTTCAAATTTAAAAGTATAGCAGATACCCGCTGATGCCTCAAGTTGTGTAAGGACATTCACAGATACAGCATTGTTTGTCTTGTGAGTAAGATTAGTCATCATATCTCCCGAAAAGTCAAGGCCACCACCTACTTTTACCATAAGGCCTTTACCGAACATCCAATTATAGAATGAACTATAATTCAAGTTCATACCTGTATATCCCATAGACGAAGTCTTGGCATTATTCTCCAATCCTCCTACAGTGTTTACAGATGAGAGATTGTCAAACGCGAGGTTCCATGAAACAGTTTTACTGGAATTATAAAAACGACCGAGATCAACGTGTACACCATACGTCAAACCCTCATATGCATTAGAACTCATATAATGGTTGGCAGCAGTGCTTATTCCGGTATGCAACGAAGCATTGAATGTAATTGGATTTTTGCCCGCAAATTCTCCAACAGGGTTCTCTTTTGAACCATTTGTAATAGCCTCCTGTGCATTAGAGACAAACACTGCAAAGCTAATTGCAAACAATAAATAGATTTTTCTCATACTTTTCATATTAATAGATCATGATTGTTATGGCATTTACAAATCATTCAACATCAGTAGAAAGTACAGCCTTTGGCAACGCACGGCAATTGTAGCCAAAAGCCATCGCCTCGCCGTATGCACCGGCAGTGCGAATTACAAGCATATCGCCACGCTCAGTTGCCGGCATCTTGCGGTCATGGCAAAACACATCGGACGACTCGCACACCGGACCAACGACATCATAAACCTCATCAGGTTTATCAGATGTCATGTTCTCAATGCGGTGATATGCATCGTAGAGCGCAGGACGAATCAAATCATTCATACCTGCATCCACAATCACAAACTGTTTACAACCACCATGCTTGACATATGTCACACGAGTCACGAGACCACCACACTGGGCAACAATGCTACGTCCAAGTTCAAAATGGACATGCTGTCCCGGATAGAGTTTCAAGTTATTGGCATATGTCGCAAAATAGAGGTCAAAATCGGGTACAGGATACCTGTCGGGAGCATCGTAACGAACGCCCAAGCCGCCACCAACATTTATATGTGGCAACACAAGACCGCGTGTCTCGAACAGCAGTTCCTGCAACTCATTTATTCTGCCACAAAGAGCAATGAAGTCATCCATCACAAGGATTTGAGAACCAATATGAAAATGCAGACCGACGAGTGAAATGTGCTCCATTCCATCGATGATGTCAATAACCTCGTCAAGCATCTCATAGTTGATACCGAACTTATTCTCGGCCAATCCAGTGGTAATATTACTATGAGTATGCGCACCCACATTGGGATTTATTCTCAACGCAACCTGTGCCACCACCCCACGCTCGGCTGCAAGAGCCTCAATCGCCTCAAGTTCGGGAACAGACTCCGCATTGAAACAGAAAATACCAGCATCAAGCGCAAAGGTAATCTCCTTATCGGTCTTGCCTACTCCAGCGAACACAATCTTTGATGCAGGCACACCTGCCTGAAGCGCAGCAGCAACCTCGCCGCCACTCACGCAGTCTGCGCCAAGACCCGCCTTTGCAATAATCTCCAACAAGCGTGGATTAAAGTTTGCCTTGATTGCATAGTGTACATCGAAGTTGCCATAACGGGCAGCCTCATCGCGCACGGTAGCAATGGTCTTTTCAAGCAGTTCCACATCATAGTAGTAGAACGGCGTCTCAAGACTCTTGAAATAATCAACAGGAAAGTTCATCGTAGCGATTATTTACCAGTACCGAAAATTGATGCACTGAGTGAACGCAAGGCACGCACCTTGTCCTCCTCACGTACAAGGAAAGAGATGTTGTAGTTGCTACCGCCATATGAAACCATGCGTACAGGAATATCCTTCATGGCATCCATAGCACGTGCCTCAAAACCGACATTCTCCCAGTTAAGGTCACCAACGACACAAACAATACACATGTTGCGGTCAACTGTGATAGTACCAATCTTCTGCAACTCAGCAACAATATCATCGAGTTTTCTGTCATCATCAATTGATACAGAAACACCGACCTCAGATGTACAAACCATATCGATAGATGTCTTGTACTTCTCGAAAATCTCAAATACCTTACGCAAGAAACCGTATGCAAGCAACATTCGGCCACTCTTTATCTTTATGGCTGTAATATTCTCCTTGGCTGCAATAGCTTTGATCTCACCCGGACGGGTAAGGTTGTTGTCAATTCGTGTACCCTCGGCCTGTGGATCCATCGTATTGAGCAGACGTACGGGGGTACCGGTCAATTTAGCAGGAAGGATACATGTCGGATGCAGAATCTTCGCACCAAAGTATGCAAGCTCTGCACTCTCCTCAAAGTGAAGGTTGCGTACAGGTGTTGTATTTTCAACCACACGGGGATCATTGTTATGAACACCGTCAATATCGGTCCAAATCTGTACCTCCTCGGCCTTTACAGCAGAACCAATCAAGGTTGCAGTGTAGTCACTACCACCACGTTGCAAGTTGTCATAACTACCCTCGTGGTTCATACAGATGAAGCCCTGTGTTATATAAATGCGTCCCTCATTCTCTGCATCAAGCAAAGGGAGCAGATGCTCACGGATATACTCCAGATCGGGTTCGCCATTAACTGCAAGACGCATGAAGTCAAGAGCGTTGAGCAACTTGACATCAATACCCTGCTCTTGCATGTAGAATGTCACCATGTTGGTAGATATAATCTCGCCTTGGGCAACAATCTCCTTCTCGAGTTCATCAGAGAGCTGACGCTGGGCCAAATCGCGCAAATGTGCAAAAACTTCATTCACCTTGTTTGTTGCCGCAGCCTTGTACTCTTCACTCTTGTAAAGCTCGCTGATTGTCTGCATATACTTTGTCTGCAGAAATGTAGAATGCTCACAAGCGCCGTTGGCATTTCCATTGCGCAAATAGTTTGTAAACTCAATGAGTGAATTGGTTGTACCAGACATCGCCGAAAGAACAACAATCTTTGTCTCACCATCATTGATAAGGTTCACAACACCCTGCATACGCTCGGCCGAACCTACTGATGTTCCGCCAAATTTCAATACTTTCATATTTTATATTGTTTTAAATTTCAACTTTTGTTATCTTGCGGTCGGCACAACGGTACACCGTTGCCGGGTAATCCTTCAGCCACTGCTCATTATGTGTAATCATAAGCACCGCCATATTCTCCTCCTTGCAGATCGTGTGCAACAGCTTCATGATATAATCGCCAGTCGCGTGGTCAAGATTACCAGTTGGTTCATCGGCCAGCAACAATGCCGGACGGTTGAGAATTGCACGGGCAATTACAATACGCTGCTGCTCTCCGCCCGACAACTCATGTGGACGTTTGTATCCTTTTTGGGGCAAACCAACGAGTTCAAGCACCTCTTCAATGCGTTCTTCACGGGCAGCCTTGTCCTTCCAACCAGTGCATTTGAGTACAAAATCAAGGTTGTCATGAATATTTCTGTCTGTCAACAACTGGAAGTCCTGGAAAACAATGCCAATACTCCTTCTCAAGGCCTGCAAATCCTTGTTCTTTATATTACATAAGTCATAACCGTCCATAACCTCGGCAGAACCTTCAACAATATCAACCTCGCCATATATTGTTTTAAGCAACGTTGACTTTCCCGAGCTGACAGCACCAACTATATAAGCAAACTCCCCGGCTTCGAGAGTAAAGGTCACATCCTCCAGGATAACCTTGGAATCAATGTGAATATCCACTTTTTCGTATTTTACAACCGGCATATCTCCTTGATTTTACAAATACTGTTTTATACTTGCGCTAACGCGCACTCTTTCCATTATGCAAAAATAGTGATATTTTTCAAAATTTATCTCTATTGGCTCAAAATTGTTAATACCCTGCATCGGGCATTGTTTTTTCCATTGCATCTATAAGGAGCTGTTAGAATAATTTTCCTAACTTTGCAGTTGCAATACATAAATCATTGCAATAAATCATGCAGAATCGAATACCAGAATACACATCAGTCCTTTTCAAGAAAATTCCACAATATCTGCTCACAAAAAGGAACCAGATAGCACTGGTTCTGTTTGTGTCAATATTTACTGTTATATTCATAAACATCACCCAGCCATTTGACTCAAAACAATGGCTCAATGATTACACGCCAACAAAATACCTGCTATGGTCAATAATCCTAGTGTGCATAGGAATGACAGTGGTTGCGATAAGCAGAATGATAATGTACAAATACTCGCGCAACCCCAAGCACAACATCACATACCTGAAATATGCAATTTGGGTATTCATAGAATTACTTTTGCTTTCGGGAGCATTCACGATACTTGCGCTGATAATAAGCAAGAACCTATCAAGCGATTACGAGCCGTTGGAAACATTCAAGGAGGCTATGTGGAATACTTTCTTTGTCATCGGTATCCCCTACTTCATCTGCATTTTCTATTTCTCATATCAGGAACGCTCGGCAAAGCTCAAAGAACTGATGAACGAGAACATTGGATTCAAGTCAAGTAATCTCATCTCCTTGCGTGACTCACGTGGAGTGCTCCAGCTGTCCGTAGCAAAAGAAAACCTGCTCTACATTGAGTCGGCCGACAATTACATCTGCATCTGGTACAAGAAGAACGAGATACTGAAAAAGCAGTTGCTGCACATCACCATGAAGGAAGCCTGCGAACAACTGGTTGAGACCAGCATTGTAAGATGCCACCGTTCATACATGATCAACCTGGACCTTGTCAAGGTAATGCGCCGCGAAAAAGGCAACCTTTTCCTTGAACTAGGCGAAACCGGCGTGAGAGAAATTCCCATTTCAAAAACCTATGGCGAGGCGGTCCTGCGCCGTCTTGTGCCAATATCATAAACAATACTACCGTGAAAAAAATTGCAATTCTAGCATCGGGCAGCGGCTCAAACGCCGAAAACATTGCCAACTATTTCAAAGGGAGCGACTATGCCCAAGTATCATTCATCATTGCCAACAACCCACAGGCGTATGTTCTTGAACGCGCCAAAAAACTAGGTATTGAAGCTGTTGTTGTGAGCAAGGCGGAGTTCATGGAGGCCGACAGCGTTATTGAAATGCTCAAGGAGCGCGAAATCGATTTCGTTGTCCTTGCCGGTTTCCTGTTGCTCGTTCCACATAAACTCATAGCAACCTACCCTGGCAAGATTGTCAACATCCACCCCGCACTGCTCCCCAAGCACGGCGGAAAGGGCATGTATGGCGACAGAGTACACAAGGCTGTTGTTGAATGCGGCGACACCGAGAGCGGCATCACTATTCACTTGATTGACGAGCAGTATGACAAGGGCACAACATTCTTCCAGGCAAAATGCCCCGTGTTGCCAACCGACACCCCTGACGATGTCGCAGCCAAGGTACACGCATTGGAGTACGAACATTTCCCTCATGTAATTGAGGAGATACTCCACAGCCTAGACTAAAACTCCATCATATTTTGATGCAAAGAAATAGCGACGATGAAATTTCATCGTCGCTATTTCATATATAAAAATTTTATGCTTTAATCACACTTCGTGTGTTTAACCTCGGCTGCACTCGTTGCGTATGTAAATTAATTTCCGTCCACTCATTAGCACGAGATTTCACCTTTCCGTTTTAACCTTTCACCTTTCAGCTACCCCGGCCGCAATATTAACAATCGTCTTCACCGCCTTCTCCATCACCTGGACCGAAACGAACTCATAACGACTGTGAAAGTTCACACCACCGGCAAAGAGGTTGGGGCAAGGAAGTCCCATGAACGAAAGTTGCGCGCCATCGGTACCACCACGGATAGGCTTGATTACAGGAACGACACCAGCCTTCTCCATCGCGCTCTTGGCAATGTCAATTATATGCATCTTTGGCTCAACCATCTCACGCATGTTACGGTACTGCTCCTTGAGTTCAAGTTCTACGGTACCGGCACCATACTGCGCGTTTATTTTCGCCTCAACCTCCTTCATGAACGCCATGCGCTGCTCAAAGATTTCACGGCTATGATCGCGGATAATATATGACACTGTAGCATGGTCAACACCGCCGTTGATACCCATGAGGTGATAGAATCCCTCGTAGCCGGTAGTACATTCGGGCGACTCAACAGCAGGGATAGCCTCTACGATTGCCGTTGCCACGCGCAAGGCGTTGAGCATCTTACCCTTGGCATAACCAGGGTGAACATTGCGTCCATTGATTGTAAACAAAGCGCTGCCGGCGTTGAAGTTCTCGAATTCAAGTTCACCCTCGGTGCTGCCGTCAACAGTATATGCCCATTCACAACCGAACAAAGGCACATTGAAGTTATGCGCACCACGACCAATCTCCTCGTCGGGGTTGAATGCAATGCGCACCTTACCGTGCTTTATCTCGGGATGAGCCTGCAGATAAGCAATTGCCGAAACAATCTCAGCAACACCGGCCTTGTCATCGGCACCGAGGAGAGTATGGCCATCGGTCACTACCAAATCGTGACCGCAGTAATTCTCGACCTCGGGGAAATCGGCAACCTTGAGCACTATATTATCATTTTCGCACAACACGATGTCACCGCCGGCATAGTTCTCCACCACGCGTGGCTTCACATCCTTTCCGCTCATATCAGGACTTGTGTCAAGATGCGCAATGAAACCAACGACAGGTACATCCTTGTCGCAGTTTGCAGGGAGTGTTGCATAGAGATAGCCCTTCTCATCAAGCACAACCTCCTCCAGTCCCATCTCCTTGAGTTGCTGTTCAAGATATCGTGCAAAGACAAACTGTCCCTCCGTTGTAGGAACTGTTGTTGCATCATCACACGATTCTGTGTCAAAAGTCACATATTTCAAAAAACGCTCTAACATTTCATCCTTAATCTCGCTCATAATATTCTTGTTTTTATATTTACTTGATTATAACCATTGTTGCACCGAAACCATACTTCTGGAACGACGCATCCTGTGAAAGGCAACGTGGATACTTCTTACGCAGTTCCTGACCAATTGCATTGCGCAGCACTCCCTCGCCCTTGCCATGTATAAAGACAATCTTCTTGCCCTTATACTTAATATTCTCGTCGAGCGTACGGCGCACAACATCGAGTTGGTGGTTCAATATATCAAAGGCATTCATTCCAGCAGTTGTCTCGAGCAATTCCTCTATGTGAAGGTCAACCTCCAGAATATCGCTGCCCTTTGTCAACTTGGATTTCTGTTGAGGTTTGGGAGTATCGGCATCCTTCTTGCCAAGAATAGCTACTTTCACTTCCTCCGCATCGGTAAATATCTCCTTGACAGGTTTGTCATCTACAACAACATCATATATGAGTGCCCCCTCATCAAAGAAAGGATTTTCGCGGAACAGATGTAGCTTGTAGAACTTCACAGTGTCGATACGACGCTCTATGTTCATTGCCGGTTTAAGAGCAAATGGTTTGTTCTCCTTGAACGGCAACAATTGCACACACACGCGTTCCATACCATTGAGTTCCTCACGCCCGAACTCCTCAATGAACATCTTTGAATTAGGTTCGAGCATACCATTGCCACGCACGCTCCAGCTACGGCCTTCTGCCGTCATGTAGGTATAATAGATGCAGTAATTGCTGTCATTGATGATATAAGCCTCAAAGCGTGAATTGCTGAGCGTTTTTTCATCCATTGGCAGATATGCAAGCACCACATTGAGGCGTTCGCCCTCGGGACGCTCAGCCGGGCGATATGTAACCACAGGATCAAAGTCCTCCTCTTCATCCTCCACCTTTGCCGGCTGTACAGCTTTTTTCTGTTGCTGTTTCTGTGGCTCCTCCTTGGGAGCGACAGTCTTCTTTACAAAGTTATACTCGTTTGTATCAATTACGACACACTCGCGCACCTGCATAGGGATTTCGAAACCATCCTTGTCCTCAACCAGTACAATATCCTTACCACGGAAGCCTGTAACTACGCCACCACCACTCTCATATATGAATCTTACTTTATCTCCTATCTTCATCCAAGAATTTATTTTAAATCTGTCAAATAATTTATCTACATTATACGCGAAGATAGAAATAAAAAATGAGAAATAAGCACAAGGAAACAAAAATGAGCAAAAGGAGATTCATCTGATGCAATCAGAACTGTACCATCTGCGACACATAACCGTATCTATAAGAGAAAGTGGAACCATCTCCACGCACTCAACCCACAACAAGCTATCACCCTGCTCTTTTACAAAGAAGAATGACAGTTCTACAGCCTCACCTTTATTGTCCTTATGATATATATCAACAGCATAATGCAAATGCGGCATTACCCTTTGCCGTGCAGAACTGACAGCAAAAGGATAGACGGCAGCACCCACATCGTTCTGCACCACACGTGCACGGAAAGCACGGCTACCACAAGTGACAAACAACGCTGCAAGAGCAAGGATAAAAAAAGGGATTGTCATTTTGCTCATACAAAACAAACAACCCCGTTTAAATATTGTTTAAGAAAATCTCTCTTATTCTACATCAATTCTTCAACATTACCAAAGCGTTCCCATATACGGGCAAAACCATACTCACCCACACAACCTTGTGGCACACGCAGCACCGCGGTTGCATATACATCGGCATCGGCAATATCGGCCGAACACATTGGAGCGGCCTCACACATCACGCACAGTTCCTTTAATGCTTTACAACTGCGGAAAGCCTGGTCGCCCACATTAACAACCGCTGCAGGCAAAGTCACACTCTCAAGAGAAGAACAGTTATAGAATGCGCCATAACCAATGCTCAGCACACCATCATGCAACGCGACGTGGTCAAGTGAGGTACAGTTGGCAAGCACGCCCTGGTCGAGCATATTGACACCATTGGGGAGAGCAAACTCCTTCAATGAAGAGCAACCCCAAAAAGCCCCTTTCTTCAATGATGCCAATGTTGCAGGCAAAGCAACGTTCTCAAGCGAAGTGCAGTCACGGAACGCCCATCCCTCGACAGACACAACTCCCTGTGACAATTCAATGCTCTTCAATGAGGAGCAACCACAGAAAGCATACTCACCTACACTCTCCACCATTCCGCCAATCGACACCTTTTCAAGCGACGAACAGCCGTCGAAGAGCGACGGTTCAATGTTTATCAAATTATCGGACAGATATGCATTCACAAGTGAACTGCAACCGGCAAAGGCCTCACGTCCAATCACTAGCACACCGGCCGGCAGCACCACCTCCTTGAGTGCAGCACACCCCTTGAACGCACGCATGCCTATGAGGTGCGAAGCACTGCCGAACACAACATTCTCAAGAGCTGTACACTCCTCAAAAGCACCGATGCCAATGCTCTCAACATTGTCACCGAGCACCACGGATGTCAACCCTGTACAACCTGCAAAAGCCTCGTCAAGAATATCGTTCACTACATATTCAACAGTGCCATGCTGCACGGTTGCAGGAACCACAATATCACCGCTGTATGAAACAAGTGACTTTGTCACTGTAGCACACTTTTTGCCCTCATCGAGCAAGTAAGTTATATTATCAAGTATTGTTATCATAAGCAACAAAAAAAACAATCCGATCAAAGGGGTTAATCAAAGAGCCTTTTTAGACCACCCATTTTTCAAGAGGTTGTATAAAAAGTGCTATTTTTAGGCTTGCGAAGCCCGAGGAAGCGGAGTTTACTAAGCGTAAATGAGCATTTCGAGGGCAAGCATAACAACAAAAGAGCCTTTTTAGCCACCCATTTTATTAAGAGGCTGAATAAAAAGAGCTATTTTTAGGCTTGCGAAGCCCGAGGAAGCGGAGTTTACTAAGCGTAAATGAGCATTTCGATGGCAAGCGCAACAACAAAAGAGCCTTTTTAGTCAGTTTCTTACGGGATGAGCAATGAGCTATCTCCATAACTCAAGAAACGGAAATCATTTTCAAGGGCATAGTCATAGACTTTGCGCCAATTGCCACCTATGGAAGCCGATACAAGCAACAGCAATGTGCTCTTGGGTTGGTGGAAGTTGGTTACAATAGCCTTTACAATGCGGAACTCATAGCCCGGGGCTATCATTATCTGTGTATGAGAATGTACCCTGTCGAGTCCCTTGACATCAAGCCAATGCAATAGTGCCTGCAGAGACTCCACGGCCGAGAGCGTATGCGGTTTGTTATATGGCGTCCATTGCCCAACGAAAAGTCCATCCTCGGCAATATCGGGCGATTCATGCACCAGTTCGCCAAGGAAATAGAGGCTCTCGAGCGTGCGCACCGATGTTGTACCCACAGCAACAACCGAGCCACCGGAAGCAACAAGACGCTCTATCAGGCCACGCTGCACCTCAATATACTCCTCATGCATCTCGTGATCTGCAATCAGTTCACTCTTCACAGGCTTGAAGGTACCCGCACCGACATGCAAGGTCACCTCGCCACGCTGCACACCTGCGGCATCGAGCGCAGCAAGCACAGCAGGAGTAAAGTGCAGGCCTGCAGTAGGTGCGGCTACAGAACCCTTTACCTTTGAATATACAGTCTGATATGTATTCTTGTCATTCTCCTCGGTCTTGCGATTCAAGTATGGAGGAATTGGCAATTCACCTGCAGCATCAAGCAACTCGGCAAACGAGAAACCGCCGTCCCAAGAGAAACGCACCAGATTAACTGACGCAGCACTGCTCACGCGCTCAACCGACAAAGTGACATCGACACCGGTAATGTTTATCACCTGCGAGAGCACACCACCCTTCCAACGGTTGGAATTGCCAACAAGGCATTGCCAAACACACTCCTTTGTCTCCTGAAACATCTGCTGGTAGTCGGCAGGTTGCTCGGGCTCAAGGCAGAACACCTCTATCTGCGCACCGGTCTCCTTTCGGAAACGCAGACGCGCCTGAATCACACGGGTGTTATTGAACACCATCAACGCACCTTGAGGAATGAAACCATGCAAGTTTGAAAACTTTTCCTCTATAATCTCGCCACTTTTATATAACAGCAGTTTCGATGTATCACGCTCGGCAAGCGGATATTTCGCAATCCTCTCGTCGGGCAACGGATAATCATACTCCGCAATCGCTATCTCCTGAATATTTTTCATTATACAACAGATATAACCAACACTAAACTGTCATTCTGAACGAAAGTGAAGAATCTCTAAAAAGGATTTGAGATACTTCGCTTTGCTCCGCATGACAAAGTATATATTTATTTGCAAAGATAGTGCAAGCCGAGAGCAGAACAAAATAAGCTTGATTATTTTTTATGCCGAGGCTAAGCCTATGTTATATAAAGATAAAACAAACGAGGATGAATTTCTTCACCCTCGTTGTATTGTCAATTTGCTTTATAAAAAGAGCAGATGCATGGTTAACGAAAATTTTGGAAGCAGGAGTTTAGTGACCTAAAACAAAAACTAGGACAGATTTACATCCATCCTAGTTTACACTATTATTAATTCTTTTAAAAAGAGGGAGAACAAGGCTTGCGGTTTAGGCGGAAACCGGAGTTTACTAAGCGTAAATGAGGATTTACGCCTTACCGCGTAACGCAGTTATCACCTTTTTAAAG
>JAFOCD010000205.1 GCA_017381475.1 Bacteroidaceae bacterium | reverse complement strand
TGAAGAGTAATGAATTAAAAAAAAGAATTTGACTATGAAATTAAATAATCTTAAGCCAGCTGAGGGTGCTGTCAAGGCACGCAAGAGAATTGGCCGTGGTACCGGTTCGGGTAGAGGTGGTACTTCTACACGTGGTCACAAGGGTGCCAAGTCTCGTTCTGGTTACAGCAAGAAGATCGGTTTCGAGGGTGGTCAGATGCCTTTGCAACGTCGTGTACCTAAGTACGGCTTTAAAAACATCAATCGTGTAGAGTACAAGGCAATCAACTTGGCAACTCTCCAGGCTCTTGCTGAGAGCAAGTCTTTGGAGACTATTAACATCCAGGTTTTGGTTGCAGCAGGTTTCATCTCATCAACACAGTTGGTAAAGATTCTTGCAAATGGTACTTTGACTGCTAAATTGACAGTAGAGGCTCACGCTTTCTCAGCGAAGGCTGTAGAGGCTATTGAGGCAGTTGGTGGAACAGTAGTAAAGCTTTAAACGATGGCAAATAAACTATCAAACCTAAAATTTGTCCAGACAATCAAGAACATCTGGAAAGTTGAAGACCTAAGAGTGCGTATTGGAATCACACTTTTATTTGTCGCAATCTATCGCTTTGGCTCTCAAATCGTACTTCCTGGTATTGATACTGCGGAGTTGTTGAAAGACAAACCTTTGAATCCAGAGCAGGAGAACGGTTTGATGTCTTTGCTTGATATGTTCTCGGGTGGCGCATTGACAAATGCATCTATATTTGCCCTTGGTATCATGCCATATATCTCGGCCTCAATTGTACTTCAGTTGTTGGGTCTTGCGGTTCCTTATTTCCAGAAACTGCAGCGTGAGGGTGAGAGCGGCCGTCGTAAGATGAACCAGTATACTCGTTATCTTACTTTGGCAATTCTCGTTCCTCAGGCAATGGCATATTTGGCGAACATGGAAAGCCTTGTCGGTCAAGATGTTCTCAAGGTAGAGTCAGGTGCTATGTTCTACGTGACATCTACAATTCTCCTTGCAGCCGGCAGTATGTTCATCCTTTGGTTGGGCGAACGTATCACCGACAAGGGTATCGGTAACGGTGTGTCTTTGATCATTATGATTGGTATCATCGCCCGTCTCCCACAGGCAATCATTGCTGAGTTTGGTACAAGAGTGTCTGATCCAACAGGTGGTGGTGCTGTTATGCTCATTATTGAGTTTGTATTGCTTGTATTGGTGACAGCTGGTGCCGTTGCACTTCTGCGCGGTACACGCAAGATTCCAGTACAGTATGCAAAGCAAGCTGTAGGTGGAGCAGCCGTTTCGGGCGCACGTCAGTATCTTCCTTTGAAGGTAAATGCGGCCAATGTGATGCCAATCATCTTTGCTCAGGCAATTATGTTCATCCCAGCGGCAATCATGGGCTTCAACAACAGTTCATCAATGTTGACAGATAATACATCTTGGTTGTATAATCTCATTTTTGCGCTCCTTATTATTGTGTTCACATATTTCTACACAGCCATTACCATCAACCCGATGCAGATGGCTGAGGATATGAAGCGTAATAATGGATTTATCCCTGGCGTCAAGCCCGGTAAACCTACAGCCGAGTATATCGATACAATCATGTCACGTTTGACTCTTCCCGGTGCATTGTTCCTTGCATTTATCGCAATTTTACCGGTATTTGCAGGACCAAAAATGTTGGGCATGCAGCCTGAGTTTGCAAACTTCTTCGGAGGTACTTCGTTGCTCATTCTGGTTGGTGTTATCCTTGATACATTGCAG
>JAFOCD010000204.1 GCA_017381475.1 Bacteroidaceae bacterium | reverse complement strand
GTTGACAACAGGGGTTACTCTATTAAACAGGCGTTATACCATGCCAACAGTGAGCATTGGCTGGAGTTGAAGGATGATGGCACGCTGTTTTACAGGCATGAGAGTAGCCAACAAGAAGAATACCTGGCAGAAGCCGTGGAGTCTTTTGCCAGTATGGGGAATATTGTGATTATGCAGTTGGTGGACAAGGTGAAGTATGCGATGTGGAGAGGAAAGTATTATGAATACTTAGGTGAGCTGCCGGCCATTGAAAATTACATGAATATTATTATTGATGGCGACGGCAAAAACGAACTTGTAATGAAGGAAACCGTTGTTTACCCCGACTCTGATACGGCACACCAAGACAAGAAAGGGCGTGTAGATAAGATGTTGCAAAAAATCTACAAGGAGGAAAAGGGCTTTATTGACCGCGTGTGGTTTAGGGTTGCATACAAACTTTTTGATGGTTCGTATCTTTCTGTGTCGGATATCAAACAAGCGAGTTGGTACGGAGAAAGCGAACAAGGCATTTTCATAGGAATGCATAATGATGAGCGGTATTTGTGGTACAGCAATGACAGCACACAGATTTCATACACTGCTGCGGTGCGTTACTTTAAGGCTGAAGTTGAACTTGGTGACGAGATATTTGAAGGCCTTGAGAAATGGAAGCATATCATTAGCAGCGTGGATGTATTTACTACCGGTTCTATCACTTCATTTGTTGCTGACAAAAGAATAGGTGACAAGTATGAGGCATACAGGACGCGAACAGTACAGGAATTTGAGGAGGCGATAAAGAATGTACAGTTCTATAAGATGGCGGAATATGACCTTAACGGAGAATTGCGCTGGGAAATTGAAGATACCTCTCCTTCGAACCTTGCAGTACAAGATATTTTGACCGATACAAATGCTGAGATTTATATCCCTGATGAAGCTTATACATACAATAAGTTGTTGCATATCTTTGATTATAAGAGAAAACTTTTTAAAGGTTATAGTATAGGCCGAATGGTTTGCAAGGTGAGTCGTGAGTCGCACGAAACAACTCAAATGGATATATACACGGTTATTGAGACTGAGCAAGGTGATGCGATTGTGAAAACAAGTGACATCTTATATGAACAAGAAAATCCATTGTTGTATTATGTATATCCGGATTACCGCGCATACAAGTTGATTATACATGACAAAACGCATAACAAGTGGACGGAGTATTCGTTGCGACCACATCCTACAAAGAACGAGGCGTATATCTTTAATGTTACAATGAATAGCGCAAACATACAATTCAGCGAAACTGAAGATTATGATGTGTTTGCGCCTGGCTTTAAATTGGTTAAAGGAACAGTGATTAGCACTCCAAACTTGGAGTTGTATGGATATGAACAGATAAAGAACACTCTCAAGGTCTCTGCGGTGGATAATCCGTTCTACTTCCCAACGGCGCAGACTTATAAGTTTGAGGGGGAGATTGTTGGATTGGCAAGCAATGCGGAGGCGATTTCTCCGGGACAGTTCGGTCAATTCCCATTATATGTGTTTACCAAAGAGGGTGTTTGGGCTATGCCGGTAGACACAAGCGGACAGGGTGCGTACACTACGCAGAGTCCTTTCAGCCGCGAGGTGTGCAATGGTGCTATTTGCCCGGTGAGTGGTGGCGTGGTGTTCTCTACCGATAAGGGTGTGATGGTTATCAGTGGCGGTCAGGTAACGGACTTGAGTGCGGTGCTTGATGGCTTTGAGGTGGATTCCTTTAACTACAACGCAGAGATGTGGAACGCGATTTTTGCCAAGGCCGGAAAAGATGCTGTTGTAAATCCTGTTCCCATAAGAGAGTATATCAAGGGTGCGGTGATTGCATATAACTATCACTACAATGAGATTATTGTTTCGAACAAGGCTTTGTTCAAGGAAGGAGAAATGCCTTATTCCTATGTCTATTCGCTGACAAACAAGGTGTGGAGCGTTATTGACACGGTGTTTGACTTGACGACGAACAAGTATCCCGAACTGGTGGTGTTTGACAAGGCACAGGGCAAGATGATTACTTTTGCTGATGGTGAGAGTAGGATTGTTCCTGTGGTGGCGATTACAAGGCCGTTCACGCTTGGGTCGTTTGACTTCAAGAGACTGAGACAGGCGGGATTGAGGACTACCTTTGAGGGCAGCTTGAATTTCTATCTGTTGGGTTCAAACGATGGTGCGGAGTTCAAGTGTATCACGGGCGTTGAAAGCGGAAAGCGGAAAGCGGAAAGCGGAAATGCTGAAGGTGAGAGCGGAGAGGTGAAAACCTATCGCGATTTGATTACCGCGATGAGCAGGAGCAAGCAGTATAAGTATTTTGCTATTGCGATTGCCGGGCAGATGAGTGGCCGCGTGTCGATGGCGGAACTTTTGGTGGATGCCGGGTTTGCGAACAATCAGATACGATGAGAAAGGCCTAAAAGGGCTGAAAAGCCTAAAAGGCAAGAAAGGGGGTGCTATAGGTGCTCCCTTTTTTTTGTGGTAAAACAACATGCATGCTCGGTGGGGTTGTTATATATTTGTGGTATCGTTTTTATTCTCTTCTTAAAATTCATACTGAATTTGTAGTATCATCTGAGTTGTTCCTTGATGGGCATAAAAGGACAACGAGGTGAGGGCGCGACACTCTGTCGCGCTTTTTTTATTTGCAATGCAAGGCTTGCAAAGGGAAAATGTTTGGATATTTGGAAAAGGCCAAAAGGGGCGGCAAGGGCATGAAGGCCTAAAAGGGATTTTTTGTTCTTTTAGTTGCGAGTTGCTTTTGTTTTTGGGTGGTGGTTGTACTTTAAATGAGATTTTTTGCGGGTTTAAAACGCAGAGAGCGATACACGTCTATGGTGTACCGCTCCCCGATTTCAGAAACTCGAATGAGTTGTGAACTTCTTTTAGGATGTGCCTTTTATAATATATCAAGTTCTTGGGAAATATTATTGATGACGCGCGTGCGCTCTCTTGTCATCAATTCACTCCAAGAGGTATGGTTTAATCTGCCGTCAAGGAAATTACATAGGCCAAGGATTGTTTCATCTTTGTCGAGGACAAAATGATAAACAGTATTATCGTTCTCGCTCAAGAATGTAGGGTGTCGGTTGATGCTGATACCGACAATTCCGGGATAGCCCTTGTAAAAGTCAATAATATCCTTTAGGCCATTGGGGCATTCAACAGGGCTGCCAAGACCCTCACGGTCTGAGCCTATGAAAGGAAGAAATATTTTTGCCATAATCTTTTGTTTACTGCAAATAAACAAATTAAATGCTCGCTTCGGAAACGATGCGGGTCTTTTTTGTATAGTTGTTTGATTTTTGTATCACTGACGGCAGGGGGTAGTTGTAGCAGACCCACACGAGTATGGCGGTTGCCATTGTGCGGTCATCGTGGTTGCCTTCGACGGCTCCCATCTCTTTGCCGTTTTCCTTGAACTCAAACAAATCCAACTCGTCGCAGGTGGCGGTGCAGTGCTCGATATACAGCCCGTCGCGTATGGCTTTGTTGAGGAAGTTTATTACCATTGGCTTTGTTGAGGGGTTGGTGTGGAATCCCCAACGGCGTGGCCGGCCTTGGCGTATCTCGGTTTCGCTGGTGCGTGAGTAGAGGTTGAAGTATGTGCCGGCAATCTCGTTGAGGATGTACTCGAAGTTGTTTCCTTCGGTGCCTTCGGTCTCCAATGTGTTGCTTTCGATTACAAGCAAGGCATCGCCATAGAGGTGTGCTATCTGCACTGCTTTCCAGGCGAGTTTGTCGTGCTCGATGTGGCCGTGCCACTGGGCTACGATTTCGGGAACTCCGCCTTCGGTCATTGAATATCTATCTGCCACGCGGATGCAGGAGTAGTCGCTCTTGTCGCCTACACCACCGACATCGACGGAAACGATATATCTATCCCTCATTGGGGTGTCAAGGTCGGGCATGTACCATATTTCGAGATTACCTGTTCCCTTGACAAATTTGCAATTGAGGTAGTCGCCATCGACATCGCCTTTCCACCATGGCTTGATGCAGCTCTCGCGTGTGGTCTTGACATATTCCAAGCGGAAGACTCTACGGCCGGTGGATTGGAAGGCTTCGGTTGGGGTGGAGGGATATTCGCTATCCAAACGCCACTTCTCGGGAAACTCCTTGCTTTTTTCTCTGTACCAGTTTATGGCTTCGAGGGTTGCACCGAGTTCAAAGAGACGGTGTTCATCCTCGGTCATAGAGTTGATAAATGAATTGTAGTCGTTTATCGGTTTTGAGTACAGCGGTATATCGAACCAGGCGATAAACACAGGACGGAAATTATTCTTGCCGGCAACGGCGTCGAGCCATGTGCGGTGAAAGAAGTTGCCGACTCCTTTTGCGGTGGATTCGAGGACTTTCATTGTATAGGGTGCGCTGGCTATTGAACCGAAGATTGATTGTACAAGGTCTTCGGGTTTTTTGCCTTGTGTGGCTTTCCATAGGCCTACTTCGGTCAAGTGGGCCATGCTTATGTCTTCGCTACGCAATGAGTCGGGCTTCTGTGCCGATCCCAACGAGTAGCGGCTGTTGCTGTGGCTTATGACGCGTGTCTTCTGTGCCCCCTGGTATGGGGTCGTGGTG
>JAFOCD010000203.1 GCA_017381475.1 Bacteroidaceae bacterium | reverse complement strand
TCGGGGATGTACTTCTGGATAGATGCCTTGATAATCTCGGGATCAAAGCTCATTGATGCCACATTGAACGCGTTGCGGTGGATGAGGCGCGCAGGGTCGGCATTCATGATGTCAACCGCAGCCTTCAAGGCGTCGGGCATGTACATCATGTCCATGAATGTGCCGGCCTGGATGGGGCATGCAAAGTCCTCGCCCTTAACGGCTGCATAGTAAATTTCAACAGCGTAGTCGGTTGTTCCGCCACCGGGGAGTGTCACATTCGAGATGAGGCCGGGGAAACGCACGGCACGGGTGTCAACGCCATATTTTGTATAGTAATAGTCGCTGAGCAACTCGGTTGCAACCTTTGTCACGCCATACATAGTTTTTGGACGCTGGATTGTGTCCTGTGGAGTGTTGTCGCGTGGTGTGTTGGGGCCGAACGAACCGATTGAACTTGGAGTGAACACGGCGCATTTCTTCTCGCGTGCTATCTCAAGGATGTTTATGAGGCCGTTCATCTGGATGTCCCATGCCAACAGGGGCTTGGACTCGGCAACAGCCGACAATAGTGCCGCAAGGTTGTAAATGGTGTCAATCTTGTATTTCTCTACAACATCGGCAAGCTGCTGGGCGTTCTTTACATTTGCCTCCTCGGCAGGGCCGCTCTCAAGCAGAATTCCTTTCGGTTCTGCGCCCGGTATGTATCCTGCAACGATGTTTCCGTCGGGAATCATGTTGCGCAATTTCATTGTAAGTTCCGAACCTATCTGTCCGGTTGAGCCGATGACAAGTACATTCTTCATAAGGCTATACTTTTTATAATTGTATTCTTCTTTCTTTGCTATTGGTTTTCCAAAGTTACTGCTAATTTTGGAATAGGTACAAATTTTTATAATAAAATGTTAGAAAAACTTTCTTGTGTCTAATTGGTAGATTTGTCCGATTTTGCCATAACGTATTGAACTTCATGTAACCGATGTGGTTGCCAAAGGCTGTTATTGTATCAATGTGGAAATATTTTTCTGTCCGTGATGTGTGTTTTAAAACAAAAAATGTACTTTTGTAGATACAACGGGGTATCTTGTCATGGCGTTGCCGCAGTACCCCAGGAAAACAGGACAATAATCAATTAAAAACAGTATAGTTATGTACGGTAATTTCCAACAACATTTGAAAGATGAACTGGCTGCAATTGACGCTGCCGGCTTGTACAAGAGAGAACGCAACATCGCATCGCAGCAGTTTGCCGAGATTACTCTCGAGGATGGCTCAAAGGCTCTTAACTTCTGTGCCAACAACTATCTTGGTCTGTCAAACAACCCACGCCTGATGAAGGCTGCCCAGGAGGCTATGGAGGCACGTGGCTTCGGTATGTCATCGGTTCGTTTCATCTGCGGAACACAGGACTATCACAAGACTCTTGAAAAGGCTATTGCGGATTATTTCAAGACCGAGGATACAATCCTCTATGCTGCTTGCTTCGATGCGAACGGTGGCTTGTTCGAGCCTTTGTTCACAGCCGAGGATGCAATTATCTCCGATTCTCTTAACCACGCCTCAATCATTGACGGTGTGCGTCTTTGCAAGGCTGTACGCTATCGTTATGCAAATGCCGACATGGCCGACCTTGAGCGTTGCTTGCAGGAGGCACAGGCACAGCGTTATCGTATCATTGTTACCGATGGTGTCTTCTCAATGGACGGAAACGTAGCTCCAATGGACAAGATCTGTGACTTGGCCGAGAAGTACAATGCGCTTGTTATGGTCGACGAGTCACACTCGGCAGGTGTTGTTGGTGCTACAGGTCATGGTGTTGCCGAGCAGTTCGACTGCTATGGTCGCATCGACATTTTCACCGGCACATTGGGCAAGGCTTTCGGTGGTGCAGTTGGTGGTTTTACAACCGGACGCAAGGAGATTATCGACATGCTCCGTCAGCGTTCACGCCCATACCTCTTCTCTAACTCATTGCCACCTTCAGTCGTAGGTGCGTCAATCGAGGTGTTCAAAATGCTTGCCGAGAGCGACGAACTTCACACAAAGTTGCAGAACAATGTGAACTACTTCCGCGACAAGATGTTGGCTGCAGGCTTCGATATCAAGCCTACCCAGTCGGCAATCTGCGCTGTCATGCTCTATGATGCTCCTCTTTCACAGGTGTTCGCGCAGAAGATGGCTCAGGAGGGTATCTTCGTTACCGGTTTCTACTATCCGGTTGTTCCAAAGGGCGAGGCACGCATCCGTGTACAGCTCTCAGCAGCTCACGAGCAGGAGCACCTTGACAAGGCAATTGCTGCCTTCATCAAGGTTGGTAAGGAACTAGGAGTGATTAAGTGATTTAGTCAGTTTGAACAATACGTAACAGGTTCGGTGCATGCGCCGAACCTGTTTGCTGAATGGTTATTTAAATGGGGAGTTCTATGGATGTAAATCACGCTTCGTTCTTCAAGGATTGCTATGTGATGCAAAGTGGGGATATTGAGCGCTTTGCCGACACACTTGCCGATGGTTTCAGTCAATATGATCTGTTCAAATACGCCTGTCGCGGAAAGTACGACCATAGAAAAATGAGCCACTTCTGGGCTTTCAACATCGTTCTTAATTTGCCCGATGCAATCTGCATTGCCGACAGCAAAGAGGTAAATTCTGTATTGATATATATCCCTCCAAGAAGCAAGGAACCCGGCTTGCTCTCTTATTTGAAAGCAAGGGTTCTGAAAATGTCCTTTAAGGTGGGGGTGAGACGTTCAATCCGATTGACGCGTTTTGAT
>JAFOCD010000202.1 GCA_017381475.1 Bacteroidaceae bacterium | reverse complement strand
TTTGCCTGGTAGTTGAGCATCAGGTCGTGTGTCTTGCCGGTTGTCTTTGTACCATAAAGAGCATCAATTGAACTTGTCTGGTTGCTTGACAATGAAGAGGTGCTTGTGTAGATTGCACTGTGATAGTTGTCGAAACCTACTCTTGCAGCCTCTTTCCAAAGAGCCTTGTGGAATGCAACGATGTCGCTGTTGCCCCAGCTGTTGTCCTCCCAGTTGTAGTTGATACCGTCTGCGCCAAAGAACATAAGGATGTTGATAAGTGGCTTAACATATTTGTATGTGCCGTCGCTGTTCTTTCTTGTAATCATTGCACTGAAGGTCTTGTCGCCGTCACCTGTCCAACTCTCGAAGAATGCGATACCACTCATGATGTCGGTTCCGTTGCGGTGAGCTGCATCAACCCATGCACCGGGGGCTGTAAAGAAACCATGGTTCCATGAACCGAAGAGGTTTGTATATTGCCACATAGAGAATACATCGGCGTTGAACTTTGCCTCGGGATAACCTGTGCCGCCATCCTTACCGTAATCCATAGGGATGTTCAGGAAGAGGTTGCGGTTCTGGTATGTGTTCTTGTTGACGCGGTCCTCGCGGCTCATGATGTTTGCACGGCGTACATGTGAACGAACGAATGCAATGTCAGAAGCCTGGATACCTGCTGCTGCAAACTCCTCCATTGTAGGATAGTTGCGTCCCTGCTCCAATGCGCTGTTGAAAAGTTCGAGCATTGCCTCAACACCAAAGCCTGAGAAGTCATAAACCTCCTGGCTGTTGCCGCCTGTTTCACCGCCTTCACCTGCATCGTCAGTTACCTCCTCGATAGTGTAGCTGTTACCTGCATCGGTTGTTGACCAGCCGTCAATAACGAGACCTGTGTCGGTCTGGTTTGGATCCTGTGAGTTTAGATAGAAACTGCCGACTTTAATCTTCCAAGGATAGGCTGCGCCGCCTGTACTTGTGATTGTGACATTTGAACCTCTTGTAGCATTCCAAGTAACTGTGTTTTCACGCTGAACCATTAGGTACTTTTTTGCACCAACGCTGTAAAGAAGATAGCTTGAACCGCTCTTCTCAAAGCGGAACTGCTGGTTGGGATCCTGTGGGTTGCGTGTCGCATTCACAGCCTTACCGTTGCTTGATGCAAGGGTACCGTTGTGATACAACAAGAACGCACGCTCCGAACGGATTGTGTAAACCTTGTCGTCGCTCAATTGTGACAAATCGGTCACTTTAGCTGCCTGTGCTGCAAAAACGGTACACAGGAGCGAAACGAGCATAAAGTAGAACTTTTTCATAAAGTTGAATTTTAGGTTAGTTTATAAATAAAATATTTTAATTGTTTGAATCTTGGTATCCATTTTATATCAATTATAGAAATGGGCTGACAATGTGTTATTTGCGCCTTTGTGTGGGCACACATTTATAAAGCAAATATCGTTATTTCCTTGGGAAAATCAAACAATTAGTCACATATTTTTGCAGATGTTTTCATTATAAAAATCGTTTTGTCTTTAAACGAAAAATCTCCCGAACCATGTGGGCCCGGGAGATTTTTTTTGTATAATCAGTAGTTTTTAGAAGTTCGGTGCTTCAACATCCCACCACAGGCGTGTTCCCTGTTCGTCGGGACCGCCAAGTGCGGGGATACCGCTGAACTCAACCATGTTCACAGAGATAGGGTCTGTCGGAACCCATGGAATACGGCGGATGATGCCCTCCTGCTCCTGTCCTGCCTTGCCCTGCTTGATAGAGCCGTCACCGTCGTCGGTGTTCAGTACCTGGAACATCTTTGGATAGCCTGTGCGGCGCATCTCGGCCCATGCCTCTGTAGAGAGTGGGAACAGTGCGAGGTACTTCTGTGTGATGATTTTCTCGAGCTTTGTCTCGTTGTCATCGGCATCGTTCCATTTTACGCCAATCTTTGTAACGCTCTCCCATGGAGCACCATCGCCGATGGGGTCAACATTTACATAGGCAACAGGCTCTTCGCGCTGCATATACTCATATACGTAGTTTGAGTATTCTGAACCTGACATGGGGTCTTCGAGGAATGCATTCTCGATACCTCTGTTGTAGAACTCCTCTGCAGTTCCGCCCATATTCCAACCGCGGAGTGCACCTTCGGCACGCAGGAAATCAACCTCGGACCATTTAATGAAGTATGCAGGGCATCGACCTGTTGCAAGGACATCGGTGCTTATTGAAGAGTATCCCTGACGCTTGTTCAATGCGTATGTCTGGCCATCGCCTACGAGGACACCGGCACGGATACCGCAAATGCGTGTGCCGGCCTTGAGTGTATCTACACCATTCTTGTTAGGGATGTCGTATGCATTAGGCAAGAAGAGATACTTTGCGTATGGATGGTCAAGACTCATCATGAGGCTCTCGAACGATGCACACAGACGCAAGTCGCCCCAACCGTTGGCAATGTTTGCAAGTGGGTGAGTGAAACTGTATATCAATGGGAATATACCATGCTGGTCGTATGCGTTCTCAATGACACCGCTTGCCACTGCCTCCTCCGCCCATTTCTGTGCTGTTTCAGGCTCTACCTTTACAATGTGCATAGCCATACGCAACTTGAGTGAGTTGGCAAACTTGATGTATGAGTTCAGGCTCATGTCGCCTCCCATCAAGTTGTATCCTGTCGCGAAGTTCTCCAGAACAATGTTCTGAATCAGCTCCTTGTACCAGTCGGGGCGTGTTTCAAAGTGCTCAAGGCAAGCCACGATAGTGTTGAGGTTCTCAACAATGCCATAGTATATTGTCTTTACATCGTTGTACTCCTCTGGTTCCTGTGAGTTCTTCTTGTCCTCGAGGTAGGTGAAAGGACCTGAAAGGTCGGCCTGCTCCTGTGCAATTAGGCTGTAGTAGAGCAGGTTGATGGCCTTGATCTCAGGAATTGAGTCTGCAAGCGGATGGTTCAGGAAAGGCATGAACTGGTTTTTGGCCATTGTATATGCACCAAGAGGACCGCCATTGAACTCGGCCGAGATGTTGTATGTCGATGTCAAAGTTCCATACATGAAGTCCTTGTGAGGAACTGTAAAGTACTGTGCATACAAGTCGGGACCAAGGCTGTACTGACGCTGATAGGCGTGGTCGCCCGGCAACTGTCCCTCTTTACCACCGCGCATCATGTAGATGCCGCTGAGGCACTGGCCAAAATAACGGTATTTGTTC